>JBDNHP010000242.1:0-5303 GCA_041688765.1 Flavobacteriales bacterium | reverse complement strand
TTGGTATAACCCACTAAAGCAACTCGCACAAGTGAACCGCGATTTCCGCGCTGAGTCGATTTTTGTTTGTCGATAGATTTTAACTCTTCTTTCAAAAGAGCAATTCGATCTCTAATAATTCTTCGGTCCGTTTCGATTTCTTTTTCACCGGGACCCTTCATTCCTATTCCGCCTTTTTGCTTCTGTAAGTGAGTCCACATACGGGTAAGTCGAGGGAGGAGGTACTCGTATTGGGCTAATTCAACTTGTGTTTTCGCATTAGCTGAACGTGCTCTTTTTGCGAAAATATCCAGTATAAGATTGTTGCGATCGAGTATTTTCACTTCATTGAACTCTAACTCAATATTTCGCAATTGTGAAGGACTTAATTCATCATCGAAAATGACTATGTCAACTTTATGTTCTACGACATAAGCCTTGATTTCATTGATTTTACCTGATCCTACAAAGTACCGTGAGTCTGCATGCTCCAGATTTTGAGTGAATCTTTTTAGCGTTTTAGCATTGGCGGTTTCTGCCAACAATGCTAGCTCATCAAGGTATTCCTCTACTTGTTCCCGATTTTGTTTTTGGGTAATAATACCAACTAAAACGCAGGTTTCCTGCTTTCTGCCAGTGTCAAAATGTTTCGCCATTAATTTTCTCGGAATGTACCGATGTAATCTGCTAATGAATTGATTTCTTCTGCACTCAGCATATCTTTAAATGGAGTCATGGTGCCCCTTCCATTAGTAATAACCGCAATGCTCTCTTCTTTGTTTAGTTTGCTAATGCTTAGATCACTTGCGCCTGCAACTCCTAGTTTACCATCTGCGCCATGGCATAAATTGCAACGGATGGCATACAGCTTTTCAGGATCATTGTTATCGATCTTTTCAGCCGCATGGCCTGAAGAACCAGAAGTGCCACATGCAAAAAGAACAGCAACTACTGATGCGAATAATAAAATTCTTAAAACCATGGTCGTGCGATTCCCGCTGCTCTAAATGGCCATGGAATAGTGGCTATGATTATAAAAAGAGCAATTAAATAAGACCAAAAAACAAGGTTGTACGCCCTGGCATCATTTTTTAACCGTTTGGCTTTCGAATAGCCAAAAGTTGCGATGGCAATGGCGATGAACATGCCTAATATGGGTTCTACAGCCCAAAAGCGCAAAGCAGATGATTTCATTGAAGCGGCCATATCCGTTAAAGCAATTTCTACCGTTGGACTATAAAAATAAAGAGCAAGCCCAATGACTAATTGAATATGCAAGGAGATCATGGCAACCATCATCCATTTCCGATCACTTGCATAAATTTTATTGCCTGATTTGCCTATGAAGGCTTTTGCAATTGCAGTGAGCATCAGAATAAGCACAACCCATCTAAGGCCATTATGAGATTTAGTAAGGAATTCTAACATAGCAGTAAAAGTAGGTTAAATTAGGCTTGAGATGGGTTTTAGCACTCTGTTCCGAATACTGGTAGGAAATCAAGTAAATCATCGGTCCCAATAGTGCCATTGCCGTTCAGATCAAAAATGGAAGGCTCAACAGGAATGGTACCCATTTCGGCAAGAAGCAAAAGTAAATCCGAGGTGTTTATAAATCCATCATTATTAAAATCACCAAAGCAAGGTTCCTGCGCTTCAATCCCACGGATTACTATATCATCAACAGCAAATGAAGGGTCTGTAGCATCACCGTCTTCATTGTTTATCCATTGAAAACCGATTTTAACGTTTGCATTGTTATTAGCTGAAGCCGGCAAGGCAATAGAGTAAGCCGTCCAAACACCCTGAGGCGAGCAAGAGAGTAAGGTTTTAGGAGTATTAACTAAAAGCGACCAAGTACTTCCATCAAAGTACCAAACGGTAGCATTATCAATGGCATTACCTCCTTCAATATAGAGAAAGCTGAGTTCAATCTCGGTATATACCGAACAATCAATAGAAGCTGACTCTACGCGCTTGCTTGTTGCGCCACAAGGCAGAAATCCGCAAAAACCTGCAATTCCTTCATAGTAAGCTGCTCCAGGATCTGCGGGCAATCCTAAAACACTAGAAGCTCCAAGATGCAGCGTTCTATTATTGCCACAAACTTCACCGCAATTTCCTTCTCCAACACCGTTTTCCATTGCACTTACATACCAGTTGCTGGCGGCCGCTGCGTTAGCTCCGGTGCTTGTAACTGTCCAGTTGCCGTTTGGCGATGAGTAAGCCGCAGCCAATAATCCCTGATTACAGCCCGACCCAAAATCTTCCGTCCAAAATGGGGTTTGACTATTCATGTTCAAATAGGAAATCAGTGAAAAACAAAGTATAGAAATCCGAAACATAGTATTTTAAGTTTGGCATAAATATAAATAAAAGACGGGACATCAATCCCGTCTTTTATTTGTGCACTTAAGCAAGCAGTAAATTAAGTATTCTGCTAAATTTAAACAACACCCTGATCTAACATTGCATCGGCTACTTTAACGAAACCGGCAATATTGGCCCCCTTTACGTAGTTAACGGTACCGTCTTCGGTGCCATATTTTACGCAAGAAGCGTGAATACTCTTCATAATATTGTGAAGGCGCTCATCAACTTCTTCTCGAGTCCAGCTCAAGCGCAATGAGTTTTGAGACATTTCTAAACCTGAAGTAGCCACTCCACCCGCATTAGACGCTTTGCCCGGAGCAAAAAGAACGCCACCATGCATAAGCGCTTCCACTGCTTCAGGGGTACAAGGCATATTTGCGCCTTCAGCTACCACCTTAACTCCATTAGCGATTAGTGCCTTAGCATCATCTCCATTCAACTCATTTTGAGTTGCGCAAGGAAGTGCGATATCGCATTTAACTCCCCAAGGGGTTTTGCCTTCATGGAACTCACAACCGTATTTATCTGCGTAATCTTTGATTCTACCACGATTAACATTCTTGAGTTCCATGAGGAATGCAAGTTTGTCTGCAGTAATACCATCTGCATCATAAATATAGCCTGAAGAATCAGAAGCAGTAACTACTTTAGCTCCGAGTTGATTAGCTTTTTCAATTGCATATTGAGCTACGTTACCTGAGCCGGAAACAACAATCGTTTTTCCTTGGAAGTTGTCGCCTCTCGTTTTTAGCATTTCTTGAGCGAAATACACCGTGCCATAACCGGTAGCTTCCGGACGGATCAAAGAACCGCCCCAGTTACGACCTTTACCGGTGAGTACGCCTGTAAACTCATTACGCAAACGCTTGTATTGACCAAATAAGAAACCGATTTCTCGTCCACCTACTCCAATATCACCTGCAGGTACGTCACTATCAGCGCCGATATGACGTTCTAATTCGGTCATAAGGCTCTGACAAAAGCGCATAACTTCATTATCTGACTTTCCTTTAGGATCGAAGTCTGAACCGCCTTTTCCACCGCCCATAGGCAGCGTAGTAAGGCTGTTTTTGAAAATCTGTTCAAATCCAAGAAATTTCAGAATTGAAAGATTTACAGAAGGGTGGAAACGCAATCCGCCTTTGTAAGGGCCAATTGCAGAATTAAACTGAACACGGAATCCTCGGTTCACTTGAACTTGACCTTTGTCATCGAGCCAAGGAATTCTGAACATGATCACACGTTCAGGTTCAACAATGCGCTCTAAAATTTTGTTTTCCTTATATTTAGGATGATCCTCAATGTAAGGTATTACTGTTTCCGCCACTTCTCTCACGGCCTGAAGAAACTCCGGCTCATTCGGATTACGTGCGATCACCCCAGCCATAAAGGCGTCAAGAGCAGCTTGATATTTGTTTTCCATTTTGTTTTATATCGTTTGCAGGAATGGCAGCAAAATTAATTGAATTTCCAATCCAAAAACTACCTTTAGCATTTACATTGAAAACTCTTTAAGACATAATACCAAATCTACATCTAACTTAATCCAAAACATTTTAGTATGAAAGATTGGTGAATGCTGTTAGAGTGGCTGTTATAGACCAATGCAGTAATACAGAATTGGACTATTACAGATACCTATAAGGTATTATTTAAATCGCAAGCATTTTTTAGACTGGAATTTAGAGCCAACGACGTTTTTTAAAGAGTACTAGCATTCCTGTTACTATTACCACCATAACACCAAGCAAAATCAAATATCCATTCGGATCATGAAGTTCGGGCATATTGTCGAAGTTCATACCGTAAAGTCCAACCAGAATACTGAGCGGAATAAACATAACAGTCACTACGGTCAACGTTTGAATTACTTTATTTGTTTGCAAACTGATGGAGTTCATGTAAAGGTCTTTCAGGCCGGTATTCATATCCCTATAAGTCTCTATCAGTTCACTTAAGTGATACACGTGATCAGATAAATCAAAAAAGAATGGGCTCGTATCTTCTTTGATCAAAATACACTGTTTTCGGGTAAAAACGCCCATCATATCCCTAACAGGTGAAACTAATTTGCGCAGCATCAGCAAATCATTTCGGATTAGTTGAATGGACTCTGAATGATTGTTGCGAGGTTTACTATTGATTTCGTCTTCCAGATTTTCAATACGATCGGCAATTGAATCTGTAATTAGAAAGTAGTGGTCAACTATAACGTCCAAAAGCAAATACAATAAATAATCAGCCCCTTTCTTTCTTACGAAGCCACCATTATCTTCCATTCGTTTCCGAATTGGATCAAACAAATCTTTGGGTCTTTCTTGAAAAGATAGCAAATAGTTTTCGCCTAGTACAAAACTAACATGCTCACTCTCAATATGCCCTTCAGGGGAAATAAACAGCATTTTGAGCGTAATGAACAAATGCCCTTCAAAAGTCTCAATTTTTGGTCGTTGAGAGGTGTTGAGCATATCTTCCTGTAACAAAGGATGAACACCAAAACGATTGCAAAACTTCTCAAATAACTCAACATCAGCAAGGCCAGTCAGATTATACCAGTTCACCTGTTGTTCAGGTTC
The DNA here is from genome assembly GCA_041688765.1 of Flavobacteriales bacterium. Lineage (GTDB taxonomy): Bacteria > Bacteroidota > Bacteroidia > Flavobacteriales_D > Sanyastnellaceae > JBDNHP01. The sequence goes on along the minus strand of JBDNHP010000242.1, from coordinate 378 downwards.
GGGTAACTGAGGGATTTCGCTTAAAATGAAAGATTCAAATTTAGCTTCGTTGTATCTTATTAAACTCAATCCTCCAGCCTCACCGAGGAATTTTCCGGTGTAAACAAGACTTCCCGGCGGCAATCCTGCTTTTTTGAGCTCGGAACCTGGGTTGCGACTATGTCTGTGTTTGCGTGCGATAGATCAATTATTTTGATGAATTATTTTAAGCGTCCTGGAATATTGACCTAGCCGTATTTCAAAAAGGTAATTACCCTCAGGTAATTCAGGCAATTCGAAATTTATCTTCCTGAATCCGGGCGAAAGGTATCCATGATTTTTATAATAAACTTCTCTTCCTGACAAATCATATAATCGCACTTGACAATCTGCCGAATA
>JBDNHP010000241.1:0-13688 GCA_041688765.1 Flavobacteriales bacterium | reverse complement strand
ACAAAAAGTAGAAAAATGATCCCAATTTCTGATAGCAATTCTACCTCATGAGTAGAGCTGATCAAATTAAATCCATGGCGCCCAACAAGCACGCCTGCAGCCAAAAATCCAAGCAGTGATGGAATTTTAAAACGTTGAAATACAAGAATAATTCCAACTGAAATTCCTAAAATAAGAACTATATCTTTTAATATGGGTATGTCCATTTCAAATCAATTCAATCAAGATTTCCTCTTTGCAAAGTAAGGAATAATTACAGAAATAATTGAAATCGCCTTATACTTAAATCCATGGTGTTGTGCTTAGTCGATTTAATGATAACCAATTGAATCATAGGTGAAAGACAAATTTTATTCATCAACATTGAATATACTAAGTCAAAATTTACCGCTTAACAAGCAGAAACCGCCTTACACTAATGGCTTTTGTCAAATTAAAATGTACTTCTGAAATTTGAAACTCAATGCACAATTCATGAAAATTGTTCTGGCTGAGCTCAAAGAAAGCCTTGTAGTTAGCGAAGACACGGAAATAAAAGCAAGGGTAAAAGGCAATATTGTTGTTGAAAGCAATTGCCTCCTGCACATGTTGGGAACAGTTTTTGGACATATTTTGGTGAAAGCCCAAGCTAAACTCAAAATCACCGGCCGCGTAAACGGGCAGGTGATTTATGAGTAAAAAGATCGCTAAAAACTTACTGAACAATCATTCGAAGCACAGCCCTTTCAGCCTTGGTTCCACTTACATTAATATGATATATTCCCGCTGACATAGCGGCCACGTCCAGTTCAATTTGATTCATTCCATTAAACTCATACGAATCGATCAGTCTTCCATCCATGGCATAGATATCCAGCACATAATTATCTACCCGCTTCAATTGCAAAGTGAAAACACTGCTAACAGGATTTGGGAAAGCTCTTTGTATCAAATTAGACTCACTAATACTATTTTCGCAAGGACCTGCTTCCCAAGATTGTAATCCGCCATAATAGTAGGCCTGACAAGGATTATCATATTGAACATTATTACAGCCACAAACAGGATCCAAATTTTCAGGACATGGATAATTGAGATCGACTTGTACCGGATTAAAACAATCCAATACATCTGCGCAGGGTCCTGATTCCCATTCGGTTATTCCATTGTAATATAATGCAACACAAGAACTCGGGTAAGTTGCTTGATCACATCCACAAACGGCATCGAACAAGCCAAAACAAATTTGAGAAATATCGATGTACTGATCATCCTGACATTCCGGCGCCCCGCAAGAACCCACGCATGATTCCATATTATCGAAGAAATAAGGAGAGTAGTCCACTTCATTTACATCGGTTTGACCGCAGCCACTGATGTAGGAGCAAGAACCGTTAATAAATCCGATTCCGATAATGGCATCGCAAGGACCAAAATCTACCCCTTCAAGATCGAGGCAATCACCTGATGTACAAGCTATTTGGCACTCTTGCATAGATTCAAAAAAGTAATCAACCAGATCTGCACCCGAATTAAAATCTACTGTTCCACAGCCACTAATCATGGTGCAGATTCCATTTACAAGTCCAATACCAAGTGGCATATCACATGCCCCGAAATCTGCAGTAGACATGTCATAGCATCCACCTTGTCCGCAAAAGCTGTAGCATATATCATAATTGATAAAAATGTATTCCGACATATCCATTCCTGTGTTGAGGTCTATTGTTCCGCAACCACTCAATGGAGTACATTCTCCGTTAATTAATCCAATACCGAGATACATTTCACAATCTCCAAAATCAGCATTAGCCAAATCAACACATTCCACTCCCCCACCGCATTCACCGGGGGTCCATGATGTTACTCCGCCCCAATTGTAAGCTTCGCAATCATTGCCATAAGTATTGCCGTCACATCCACACACCGGATCCCAAATAGCAGGACAGAAAATTTCGAAGTTGATCTGATCCGGATCCACACAGCCATCACCACATTCACCAACAGTGAAACTTGTAACACCTGCATGATAATATGCAATACATTCATTACTATAAGTTACTCCATCGCAGCCACAAACAGGCAACCAAATCAAGGGACAAAGAATATCCAAATCAATCTGCCCAGGGTCAATACAGTCACCGCCTTCAATGCACTCACCCATAGAGTAAGAAGTCACTCCTCCGGTAATTTCAGCGAAACAGGGATTGGAATAAGTTACTCCATCGCAACCACAAACGGGATTATACTCCATGGTACACATGCCATCCGGATCAATTAAGGAAGGATCAATACAATCGAATTGAGCTGAAATTGAGGATACAGCTATTGAGAATAATGAAGTTAGTAATATTCGAAACATAGGGTGCATATACTATGATGTTGAGTGTAATATTCAGATGCTTATAGCAATCAAAAAGGTGCCTGTAAGCTCACAAATTTACGTCAAAAATAGCATTTTTAGCGTCGATGCTTGCCTATATGATTATGAATTTCAATCCAATATCAAGACAAATCCCTTTTTTTCATCACATAGAAAGATGCAAAAACATACAATCCCAAATAAACCAAACACACCATCATTTCCGGTCCGGGAATAGTATATCTGATCTCTGAGAGCACATATTTTCTAAATGGATTGGGAATAATACTCTGCGTAGCTTTATAAGGTAATGAAGAGGCAATAAATGGCAATTCCATTTCAAAACGAATAATAGCATTAATTATAGGTTCAATAAAATAAATATAGAACACCAATAAAGCAATAGCCAATCCTGATCTCTTAAGTAAAAGCCCAATGAGCAATGAAAAGCTCAAAAAAGTTAACAAATGAATGAAATAGGCCAACAGCATATCTGCATGAGCGAAAATAGATGCAACATCGGTCACTGGTGAATAAGCAAATCCGAGTGCGAGTCCGATAATAAAGACGGCAATTGTAAAAATTACGGAAAGAAAAAGAATCAGACATAATTTAGACAATATAAATTCATTTCTGTTAAATCCATCAATAATATTCTGTCTGATGGTGGTATAACTATATTCTGAAGTGATGGAAATAAGTACAATGAATGCAGCTAATACACTGAATCCGCTATACACCCAAGTAAGGTTTTGCCATATATCATAGAAATCAAATATTGGCAGCTTATCTGGCATAAATTGACCAATAGTCTCATTCTCAGAAGTCATGTAATCCAACCAAAGTTTTGCTCCGATAGGCAATATTGAAAATGCAAGAATTACTAAGCCGATTAAAATCCAGAAAAACCTCGTTTTTCTTAATTTAAACAATTCTATTTTTAATAGTCTAAACATCAGTTCTCATTCACTATTTGCAAAAATAACTCTTCTAGATTTTTTTCCCTTGTGATAATATGTCCGGGGAAAATTCCTTTTTCAGCCAAGGATTTACACAACATTTCAGCCGTTACATCTGCATCGAGCGAAACTTGTATCAGATCATTATTTCGGACAAGGGATTTAATCTGATTCATATTATTTAGCGCAGATTGTAGAGCATTCATATCTGAACATCCCAGTTCAATTAATCGAGTATTAGCTCCGATGGAATTAACTTTACCTGAATGAATTTTCTTACCATTTTTGAGGATCACAAAATCTGTACACACTTTTTGAACTTCGTCCAAGAGATGAGAAGCTAATATGATTGTTTTTCCACCTGCCGCAATATTTCGGATTAAGTCTCTGATTTCAGCAATACCCATTGGATCAAGTCCATTGGTAGGCTCATCGAGCACTAATACCTCAGGATCAGCAAGCATTGCCGATGCGATGGCTAAACGCTGTTTCATGCCCAAGGAATAGCCCTTAAACTTATCATCTTTTCGTTCATATAAACCAACCATTTCCAAAACGTCTTTGGCTCTATCCATTCCGCAAGAACGCAATCTTGAAACTAAATCGAGATTATCCCAGCCAGACATATACGGATAGAACGTTGGTCGCTCGAGGATTGCACCAATTCTCTTTCTGGCCAGCACATCATCGTTTTCATTAAACCAGCGAAAACTCCCTGCTACCGGATTTACAACTCCTAAAACCATACCAAGAGTGGTTGTTTTTCCGCTTCCATTTGGCCCGAGTAATCCGAAAACAGAACCTTTTGGAATTTCAAGTTCAAGTTGTTTTACCGCCTGAACTTTTCCATAATTTTTGCTGAGTCCTTTAATACTTAATACAACTTCATTCATCTGAAAGTCCTTTATCAAATACACCTTGCAAAACACCTAAATCCAATTGATCGAGCTTCATCAGTAAAGCCATATCCAATTCTCCCTGAATATCAATCAAAATCAACCTTTCTGCATCTTCCTTTATGAAAACGAATTCATCCGGATGCTCCGTTCCATGAGCGAACAAGCCAAATTTTCCATCTGGTCCCTGCATGCTCATCATTTCGGTAAACCCGTCCTTTAGGATTTGCGTTTGCATTTCCGAAAAACGCGTATTGAGAACGTTGGCTCCTTCCTTCAAAACCTGAATGTACGCTGCCTCTTCAATGCTTCTGATTAATTGATCAAGATCCGGATTTCGTTCAACATTCATGGCACGAAGGACACTAGGATAGAAGAAAGATTTAGAGCAATTTGGATACTCTTTCAATAATTGTCGGGTGATGGTTGTTTGGGCCTGACCACTATAAGATACAAAAAGAAAAAGCAGCAAAGAGAGTGATTTGAAAATCCTCATTTTACTTTCGATTTAGGGTCCACTTTATCCAATTGTTCCATGCCACCGATACTCATTTGTTTGCTAAGTTTCTTCACTTGTTGCAAATCAATTTTTCCCGACAAGCTCAAAATCACAAAGGTATCCACAGAGCCTGAAAGCATGAGTAATTCGTTGATGACTCCGTTTTTTTCATTGATGAAAAAAGTGATGTTCTCCGGACCATCTTCAACACTCATAAGCTGCGCATAAGGTGCAGTTAGCTTTTTAAGACTAAGCCGATAAAACTCCATACTCTTGGCGTCATTCTCAAGTGTGAGCACTTTTAAGGATGTAAGATTCTTAACTGTATTAAGAAATTCTTGTTCTTCTGCCGTTCCGCCTTCTACGTGTGAAAAAAGTTCAAACATTTTGCTTGAAACATTCACTTTTACGAAGCGAGCATCATTGGCATAGTTTATGAAAATGGTAGAAATTGCATCTGATTGCGCAAACAAAGCGCTCAATGGCAAAATCATTAATGATAATATTAAGGTGTATTTTTTCATTTTTTTGTAGCGTTGATTCGTTGATGAGTTTTGTCGAATTTACTGAGTTGGCGTATTTGACTTTCTCCTTTTTCCATATTGTTAGAGAGCATGAACAAAGCTTGTTTAGTTTGTTGAAAAGCTTCATTTACGATTTTGTCGTTTTCGCAAATGGTTGTTAGACTTTGTTGGGCAGGAGTTGGCCTCCAAATTAATAATGATCCAATTGCAAAGAGTGCGGCTAAACTGGCAGCAACAGCTAAGGAACGATACAAATTGATTACCTTAAATGATCCCCTTTTTTGATTATAAATTCTGCGCATCATTTCCTGATCAAAATCTTGATCAAGCGTTTTAGGCGATGCGTCCATACTTCGGAAGTAGACGGAATAAGGGAGCAATTGCTCTGGCACCTGGCCGAAAAGAAAGAAATCTTTCAATTCCTGTTCTTCTACCTCATTCGTTTCTCCTTCCCAGAAACGCTCGAGTAAATCGTCCCAATCTCTATTTATTTGCTGATAAGCCATATTGCATAATCTTATTCAATCCTTCCTGTACGAATTTCCGGGCGCGGTGCAAATACACTTTAACCTGGTTGATATCTATTTGAAGTTCTGCTGCTATCTCTTCATAACTTAAATCACCAAAATCTCTCAATTCAATGATTTCACGTTGTATAACTGGCAAGTCCTTCAACAATTCCTTTACATAATTCAATGCTTCTTTTGCATCATTAATAGGAGCATCCGAAAACTGTGGTTCAATTAATACATCATAATCCAAGCTTCCTTCTCTGAAATTTTTCCGCTTAATCCGATCCAAAGCGCGATTTCGGGTGAGGGTCATACACCAGGCTTCCATACTTCTATATTCAGCCGGTTCTTTTCCTTCCTCCCAAATTTTCATCATAACATCTTGCACCACATCTCGCGCATCTTCAGCATTTAGCAAGAATTTCCATGCAAAAGAATAAAGCTTATCCCTCAGCGGAAGCACATGGTTTTGGAATTCTGAAGCAGTCATTTCAAATGGAAGACGAGCTAAATGGATGAATGTTACAAACTAAACAAAGTTTCTTACAAAATTTCGGTCAAATGGTATTTTAACAGAAGATTAATGTATATTTAGAAACCTTATTATATGCTTAACTACTTCAATATCCCATTAATCGCAGGTTTTCTGCTTTTCGCCGACCAAATTAAAGCGCAGGTCGTGCGAGGAGGCGATCCTGTGTCATGGACGCTTGACGACGCCAATGCATTGGAGTTAAGTTATCATCAACTTCCTGGTTTACAATCCGATGAGATTGAGGCACTTGAAGAAGCTGAATTAGGACGGAAAGATTTACCCTTCCGATTTGCCAAAAATTTCGACGTCTTTTTGAATCCCCAAAATTCGGGTCGTTGGACTCATCTCAAAAATGGCGATCGCATTTGGATGTTGGGAGTTTCATCTCCCGGAGCATTAGCCATAAGCATTACCTTCAACGAATTCGAATTACCAGCAGGCGCCAAACTTTTTATATACAATACGGATCGAACCGAAGTACTCGGAGCTCTCAGCAACGAAAATAATAATGTTGCCCGCAGTTTAGGTACAACGCACATAAGCGGGGAACAAGTAATAGTAGAATATTACGAGCCTTTTGCTGTGCGCGGACAAGGAAACTTGAACATCAATGCTATTTCACATGCTTTTCGTTTTGTGAACGCAGAAGTGAGAGTATTTGGCAGTTCAGGTCAATGCAACGTTGACGTGGATTGTATAAGCGGTGAAGATGAAAAATTTGCTGCTTCATCAGTGGTTTTGATCACTGTTGGAAATGGAACAAGATGGGCCACCGGGACCATGATTAACAATACCTCCGGAAATGGCAAGCCTTACTTATTGACTAGTAACAGTTCTCTTTTAGGCAATCCTGCAAATTGGGTTATTTATTTTAATTATAACTCGGTGTCCTGTCAAAGCGAAGAAAAATTTTCACCTCTTGGGAGATCAGTTTCCGGTGCGACTTTGGTTTCATCCGATGCCCATAATAATTTTGCCCTACTAGAACTCAACTCCCTCCCTCCACAAGAATGGGCGGTGCATTTAGCAGGATGGAACCGAAATGCTGAATTGCCGCAAAATGCTCGTTGTATTCATCATCCGGGTGGTGATGTAAAGAAGAGTTCGTTTACAGATCATAGTCCTCAACAACTAGCTGATGTTTGGGTGGTAAGCACCTGGACTGAAGGAGTTACAGAACCAGGCAGCGTTGGTGCCCCCATTATTGATGAGGCTCAACGTGTATTCGGAATTTTGGTAGATGGGACTTCTTCATGTGATTTGTACGGTGCAGATGCATTTGTGAGATTTGACAGGTGTTGGGATGGTGAATTAAAGAACGGCAGATTGAAAGATTGGCTCGATCCAGGAAATACCGGACTTACTTCAATTGGAGCAATTTTTCCTGCAGAAGCCTATTTGAATGAATATGTTCAGGTGAATGCTTTTACCTTATATCCAAATCCTGCCCAATCTAATGTAGGATTGATTATAAATGTGGAGACTGCACGCAACATTGAACTTCATGATATTTCAGGAAGAATTTTGCGTAATTATCCTTACAATTCTAATGTTTTGGATCTTCAGGGATTGCAGAGCGGTATCTATATAATCAGCATTTACGATCTACAAGGTAATCGCCATAGTAGTCGAATTATTAAAGAATAATCAATTTGAGCAGACTTCCTGATCAATGATTAGATTGCAAACAACTGCAAGTGTCTAGCAATTTAAAAATTATCTTTTCCCAAGGTTTTCTTAAATAATCTTAGCTTTGATTTCCCGTTAATAATTGGAAATTAACTTCTGCATGAACCATTTTTCACTGGGCCTATCTACTTGGTTCAAATCATTTGGATTTATATTTTCTAAAGGACTTGCTCACTATTTCCTTTACCCTTTAGCTTTTGCCATTATTATGTCACTTCTGGTTGCACATGGCATATCTGAAGCTGTTGATTATGTGAGCGCGTGGGTGTATGCATTCTTTGATGTTGCTTCTTTGCCAGAAGATGCCAATTTCTGGGATACACTAGCTTCATGGGCTGCCGAAGCTTCAAAATGGGCCACGATCATTATTCTTAATGTGGTGTTTTATTATGTTTACATAAAACTGAATAAATACATTATTCTCATTTTGCTTTCACCAATTATGGCTCTCCTGAGCGAGCGCACGGAAGAAATTCTAACGGGCGAGAAGTATCCTTTTACTTGGGGCATATTCATTTCTGATGTATGGCGAGGCATTTTAATTGCCCTTAGAAATATGCTCTTGGAAATTACATGGATCGTGGCTGTTGGTATCGGGGGAATAATGGTAACGGCGATTTTCGCACCTCTTTCATTATTGTATGCTCCACTTGCGGCGATTTTCCTATTTATTATCGGGGCTTATTTTTATGGTTTTTCAACTTTGGATTATAATAGTGAACGAAAGCGTCTGAAACTCAATCAGAGTGCTGAATTTGTGCGATCTCATAAAGGAATTGCGATAGCTAATGGAAGTCTTTTTTCGATATTGCTTTGGATCCCATTCTTAGGGGTGATAGTGGCGCCCATTACATGCACTGTTGCGGCTACCTTGGCATATCATGAGACGGGACATTTGGGAAGAGAGAAATTTAGTTTGCCGAGGGCTTGAGTTTGAGCATTTTTTAACATCTCTAAGGCCTAAGTAAGAAGCAATAAATACCAGATTTTGACTATTAGCTATACGAAGCAGCAAGTTACTTTGAATGAGCAATAAAAAGCGTTTCTCATCAACATTTAGAATTAGCCACGAAGGTGCGAAGTTTCGCAAAGAAATCCGTTTTGAACAATTCAATAGATTGTATTGAATACATTTTTGAGTTCTTTATAAAACATGCAAAGATATATACTCAAAATACCAAGCGCATTATTACAAAATACTAAATTATATTTTTCATCAATTCAACAACATTCATTCCATGAAAATTACCAGAACTCATTAAAAGCAAATTTGATTTAACACTTCCAACTTTAGCCAATGCCTTCTCTAAATCTGAACTAGATGTATATACCTCAATATCAGCACGATTAAAGGCATTCAAAACATCTTCCATACTAATTTCCGGCAACTTTTTATGCGCTATAGTATCAGGAGAATAAAATACAATTGCTCTGTCGGCATCTACCATACTATCCTTATACTGATCAAGAAAAGTCTTATTCAAACTACTAAATGTATGAAGTTCGAAACATGCCGTTAAAAAATGATTAGGATCTTTTTCTTTCAGCGCTTTTACAGTAGCCTTCAATTTACTAGGCGAATGTGCGAAATCGCGATAAGCCGCAAATGATCCATGTTCTGCAATCTTTTCCATCCTTCTTGAAGCCCCCGAAAAATCGCTTATTGAGCTATAAAAATCAGAGTCCGAAATTCCCAACGATCTGCATACTTCCAAAGCGCCACTCAAATTCTGAAGATTATGAGAACCGAAAATCTTGACTGGCACCTCCCCTTCATTCGTAATTAAATGAATTATACCATCATTATTTCGATGAGGGTGTGTAGAATATGGCAGCAATTTTATATCTGCTCTAACTTCTTTAGCTAATTCCAACAGTGCAGGATCCTCAGCGCTATAAGTTAGCACACCATTTTGCTCTATGAGCGAAATAAATATTCGGAACTGATCTACATAATTTTCAAAAGTGGGAAACACATTAATATGGTCCCAGGCAATTCCACTGAGTAAAGCGATGTTCGGAAAATACAAATGAAATTTTGGTCTGCGATCAATAGGAGAACTTAAATATTCATCCCCTTCAAAAATAGCCACTTTGGCGTCATCGCTCAATTTTACCATGCAATCAAATCCATCCAGTTGAGCACCCACCATGTAGTCGTGATCAAAATGGCAAATGTTGAGCACATGTAAAATCATAGAAGTGATGGTGGTTTTACCATGACTCCCGCCAATTACGACACGTGTTTTATTTTTAGTTTGTTCATAGAGATATTCCGGATATGAAAAAACAGGCAAATTGAGGGCTTTTGCCTTCAGTAATTCAGGATTATCAATACGAGCGTGCATTCCGAGAATTACCGCATCCAAATCTTCATGAATATTGTTTTCATCCCAGCCGATATGTGCCGGCAAAATACCCTCTTTTTGAAGACGGGATTTAGAAGGATCCACAATTTCGTCATCGGATCCGGTAACCCGATAACCTTTGCGATGTAAAGCAATCGCCAAATTATGCATTGCACTTCCGCCTATAGCTGTAAAATGTACTCTCATTTTTCTTAAATTAGCCAAAGGTGCTCTGATTTTATGATCTAAATACCGGCTCATGAGATACTTTTCAAAAGGCGGATGTAAAGAATATGCAGTTCTTAGCGGACTAATTTCATTGCTATTAATTGCTTCAACGTCATGCGCCCAGCAATTTCTTGATCCAATCAGTCTTACTTTTGGAATCAGCACTTCACATTACAAGTCAGACTCTCTTGAAACAAGATCACATTACTCTCCTTCAGTAGGTTTACAGCTTAAAAACAGCGTTCGCAAAAACTGGGGATATATGTTTAACGCCAGATTTACTACGCGTGGATTTGTTTCGGATGAATACAATTCCAAATTAAAGAATCGATATCTCGATATAGAAGCCGGCCTTCATAGAGAAATTCTGAGTGGATTGGATTTAGAAGCCGGCATTAGCGTACATCATTTGTATCGCACTTATCTAATGTACAGTGCGCCAGGTAATTTAGTCCAAGATCAAAGAAATACGTTAACCGGTTTTAACTCTTATGTGGATGCGTATTTGGGTATAAGTTTGCGAATGGAAGAGAATTTGGGATTGGGATTCAGGCACTTTTTACCTTCGACCAAAACACAAGGAAATTCCATGGAATTCTACATTGTTTTCAATTTTGGAAAGGGTCCAATTGCGCCAAGTGAAAGATTGACTCAGCGTGAAAATGCAAAAACACAAATTCAGGATTTAGACAAGGGGCTAATGTTAGTTCGATTACACACCCTTGAAAGAAGCATTGAAGCCCTCAAACAGCAAGACATGCCGCTTAAGGCAGAAGAATTGAAAAAGCGAATAGAACTTCAACACCATGAACTGATGAAGGCTTTTGATACTCATTTTGACTTTTGTGATGTGTATTTCTTTTACAGCGCAGATAGTAAGAAAGTGCTGAATGAAAATTATGAAGGTATAATCTACGATAAGAAGGGGAAATTGGTAGAAAATTTCAATCCCGGGAAAAATCTTTTCTTTGCGGAGAATTGTCCTTATCCCAATGATAACAGCCCAGCCGGGTATGACTATGAATTGATAAGATCAGAGCAAGGGGCAGAAGTTCAAAAAATTCCTTATTTCGATCCATACCACAATTTTGGGGTGTTTTGTATCAGAGATAAAAACATGCAAGCATTAAAAAAGCCATTTCCATTTTACGTCAAAATTTATGGTGATTTCATTTATTACCGCAAAGCAAATTCATTTGTACCTGTTTTAAATCAGAAATTGTATAAGTATTTGCAGAGGAATTGAAGGTGGCGAGTTTGATCCAATGAATGAATCTAAATATTCTAACGGAGAGTACTCCTAAAATTAAGAGCCAAATAACAATTGGTTAATGAGTTTTGGGTAAGGAACTTGATAGAAACAAAACTGTCACAGGCTCTAAGAGTTTTAAAATAGTAGGGTAAAGGTGAGCTTTAAAAGATTAATAGAAACTCAAAAATTGGAAGTAAATTTGACTGAATAGCAGCAGGTTGCAAATAGCTGAAGAATATTCGGAAAATAAGGAACAGCCATAACTACAATTCACATTTTAACTATCTTTCCATCTTAACCAACAACACTAAAATGCGCATTCTACTCCTCCTCCCTGCTCTATTCATCTGTTTAAATAGTTTCGCCGGAATTGGTCATACTTCTGTAACGTTTATTGATGATTCACGCGGTGGACGGGATGTGACGGCTGAAGTTTACTATCCGGCTTTAGCTGATGGAGATGAAACCGAATGGGAAGCTGAACAATTTCCGATCTTGGTGTTTGGGCACGGGTTTGTGATGGACTACGATGCTTATCAAAACATTTGGGAAGCCTTGGTACCAGCAGGTTACATTGTGGTTCTAAGTACCAATGAAACAGGATTTGCTCCGAATCATAGTGATTATGGCCTTGATTTGCGTTTTTTGGCCACTTCCCTCGAATCAGAAAATGCTGATCCCGGCTCGTTCTTTTACACACATCTAAGCGGAACAGCCGCTGTGGCAGGACATAGCATGGGAGGTGGAGCGTCAGTGCTTGCCGCTTCTGGTAATTCTGTTTTTGACGCTTATATCGGATTAGCACCTGCTGAAACCAATCCTTCAGCCATAAATGCGGCTGTTAATGTGAGTATCCCGTCCATTGTTTTATCAGGAAGTGCTGATGGTATAACCCCAGCAGCTCAACATCATATTCCGATTTATGATGCTCTCGGAAGTGATTGCAAAATCTTCGTGAATATCATCGAAGGCTCGCATTGCTATTTTGCCAACTCGGGAAGTCTCTGCGATTTGGGCGAGTTTAATGCGGGTGACATGGATCGTGCTACCCAGCAAGCCATAACGCAAAATATTATGTTGAAATGGCTCAATACATGGTTAAAGGGACTCGACGAATACGACTCTCTTATCTCATTCTTGTCTGAAAATATAGAACTAGAGGCAGAAGTAGATTGCGAGCTGAGTGTCTTGAATTTTGAACAGGGAAAACAAGATCTGATTTATCCAAATCCTTGCGATAATTATTGTACTATTCAACTAAATTCAAATGGGAATAAAAATCTTTCCTTATTCCAATCCGGTAAATATATAGAGCTGAAAATTATTCAACAAACTTCCAGTGAAATAACAATCGACACTTCAAATATAGCTGCTGGGATTTATACTTTGACGCAAAGATCTGAAAATGGACATTTAGCTCTGGGGCGATTGCTGGTAGTGCATTGATGTGATAAATACGTGCTAAATTATTGGCAAGATTCCGTTTCGTTCATGAACATAGAAAGATAAATTGAATTTAATAATAACACTATAATTCAATGGCAATTTGCAAAAATAAATGAAAAGACCTTTTTCGATAATAAACACCTCATTAATTCCGCTGTTATCCATCATTGCATTTTTTGATAATTGCTTTGGTAAATAGTAAATTAAAAGGAAAGAAATTAATTTAAGATTTGAACAATATCCCAATAGTCAAAACATAATCACATGAAAACACACATTTCCAAACTAAGAGGAATCAATGTGAGCGGGCATAATCTGATCAAAATGGATACTTTGCTCCAATCGAACGAAAATCTTGGGCTTTATAATGCGGAAACCTATTTACAAAGTGGAAATGTAATTTTCAAGGCCGAAATTCATCTTCTGCTGACTTGTCTGAAAAAATTAAACAAATCAATT
>JBDNHP010000240.1:0-3520 GCA_041688765.1 Flavobacteriales bacterium | reverse complement strand
GGTGCCGGTTTTACCACAAACTGAAATCCCCTTTATCCTCGCTCTTGAACCGGTTCCTCCCGGCTCTTCCACTACTTTACGCATAGCATTTCTTACCACATCGAAATGCTGAGGAGAAACACAAGTTTGATGTTTTTCTAAAAAACGGTCAGGTTTTTTTCCTTCAGCACCAATTCCTTTCACAATATGGGGAGAATAATAATAGCCCCCATTGGCGATGATTGCCGCCAAATTAGCCATTTGTAAAGGCGTAATTCCCATTTCTCCTTCGCCAATACTTAGAGAATATATTGTGCTAAAAGCCCATCTCAATTCACCATAAACATTGTCATAATATTTCGTGCCCGGAACAAATCCATCCTTAGCTCCCGGGACATCAGTTCCCAAATCACTGCCAAACCCAAATGTTTTGATCATTTGCTGCCATTTCTCAAGCCCCGCCCGACTATCCTTAAATCTGTTGCTTTCATCGCCCGGCTGGATCATTTTCTTGAATACTTCTCTGAAATAAGGATTGCAGGAGTGAATAATGGCCAATTCTAAATCATCATAACTATGGCTTCCGTGACAACCTATTATTGATCGGTTGCAGCGAATTCGTGTTTCCGGAGTGATCGCCCCTTGTTCCAAAGCAACTAAAGCCTGAACCATTTTCCAAATGGAACCTGGCCTATAAACCCCTTTAATAGCTCTATTGTATAAAGGCAATTGAATCGAATCAGCCTTCAATAACTTGTAATTTGCCCCTCGATTTCTTCCTACCAATAAATTAGGATCGTAAGAAGGGCTGGAAACCATAGCTAAAATTTCACCTGTTGAAGGTTCAATGGCCACAATACTTCCGCGTTTATTCCCCATAAGCAGTTCCCCATAAGCTTGGAGTTCAGCATCGAGAGTAGAAATCAAGTCAGCTCCACCAACAGCAATTGTATCATACTGCGCTTCAGCATAGCTTCCCATAGTATTATTTAATACATCAACTAATACAAATCGAGTTCCTCGTCTTCCCCGCAATTCAGCCTCATATACCCTTTCCACACCACTTTTCCCAATGTAGTCACCGGCTTTGTAATAGGGGTTTTTATCTATTTCATTCTGATCAACCTCACCGATGTCGCCCAGAACCAAAGCTCCATTTTTTCGCGGATAATCGCGCAGAGTACGTGGCTGACCATAAAAACCCTTGTATTTGTAAAGCTGTTCCGAGATAACTGCATAATCCTCAGGGGGAATTTGCTTGATAAAAACAGAAGGACGGTAATTTGCGTTTGGTTTCTTAACGGCTCGATCGTAACGCAATTTGAATTCTGCCTTGTCTATTTTAACCAAGGAGCAAAATGCGAGAGTATCAAAATCTTTAATATCGCGGGGAATGATCATTAAATCGTAAACCGCCTTATTTGATACCATTAATATCTTATTGCGATCAAATATCAATCCTCTGGATGGGAATATGGTGATTTTTCGTTCCGTTAAATCCGCGGCATGTGCTCTCCATGATGGATCTGCTACCTGCAAAGTGAAAAGTCGGATAATGAAAATAATCACCGTCACTACGACAATGGCAATAATCACAATTTGCCGGTTGCCTAGATTCATCGGTCTTTAGGTTTAGAAGAAAACAAAAAATACTGTCCAATCACAAGTAGAACTAATGTGCCGGCAGCGCTGAATAAAACTCTTCCGAAAGTAACAAGGAAAGAGTCAAATCGGAAAACTTCCATGAAAAACATCACGAAATGATGCACCAGAATCAAAGGAATTGCATAGCTGAGATACCAAAACAATCCCAAACTTTTAATGGTAGGTCTCCTTCCGAAATCATAACCATCACGCGGCGCCACCAATCGTTGGTGCAAGGGCTGAAGATAGGCCATCACCAAACATGCAGAGGCTTGAACTCCTGGAGTGCCAGTAAACATATCTGATAGTAGTCCAACTGCCAGCGCTATAATAAGCGTAAGTAGTCGAGGAGTTTCAATAGGAAGCATTAACAGGGCAAACAAATAAACCTGTGGCAATAACTGCCCATTAAACAGGTCCAAACGATTAACTATTAAGCCCTGTAACAGCAGCAGAAAAACAAACCTTACTATATTGGTTAAAATACTAGTTCCCACTATTAATTACTTGATTTTCAAGTTGTTCTTGCTCATCCTTCAGTAAATTTTCTACAATATCAACGTATTGCAATTTCCTGAATGGCGTCGTTAAAATGATATCGATGGTATAAAAGTTATCCCCTTCTCTTATTTCATGCGATTTTACAGTTCCTACCATAATATCAGGAGGAAAATACGTGCTGAAGCCCGTTGTTACAATGGTATCCCCATCTCGCACCGGCACGTGCTTTGGAATATCATCCACCGAACCAACGTACTCATCTCTTCCATCCCATCTAACAAGTCCGAATTCCCCAGAGTTTTTAATCCTGACACTGGCTTTGAAGGTATTGTTCAAAATGGGAATCACAACAGAATAATGTTCTGAAACTTCTTTTACAATACCAACTACACTTCCATTGAACATCACTCCCATGTCAGGTTTAACGCCATGTCTTGAACCTTTATCTAGGGTAATGAAGTTCTTTTGTCGGTGAACACTGTTATTGATCACTTTGGAAGTCATAAACCGATATTTCCGGCGTGCGAGGGTATCATCAACCATGGCAAATCGATCATTGAGACCCACAAAATTGTCTGGTTTATCATTTCTCAATCCAGTATTAGCTCTGGCAAGTTGCTCGTTTACTTCTCTGAGATTGACATACTCTCTGAACTCCGATCTTTGCTCTTGAAGCGAACCGATTAAACGATTGGCAGAACCAAGTGCAACAGCCCGATGATGACGGTTATGAGAACTAGTAAGAATAAAACAGCCTACAAGCAATAGCAGGAATACCAAAAGTACATGATGCCTGTATATAAGTTGAAACAGGTTCCGCATGCCTGCTATTTAAAGATGGTTAATCCTTCCGCATTAGTCGCGGATAAGGAACTGGAACTTCTCAATATTCTTCAAAGCAATACCGGTACCTCTGGCAACCGCACGAAGTGGGTCATCAGCGATATGAACAGGAAGCTTGGTTTTCATTGATATACGCTTGTCGAGACCTCTCAACATTGCACCGCCACCGGCCAAATAAATTCCGGTTTTGAAAATATCAGCCGATAATTCCGGTGGTGTATTTTCCAGACAGTTCAAAATCGCTTCTTCAATTTTGGAGATCGATTTATCCAAAGCGTGTGCAATTTCCGAGTAGGTTACGGTAATTTCTTTTGGAATACCGGTCATAAGGTCTCTTCCACGCACTGCATAATCTGCCGGTGGATCATCAAGTTCAGGCAGAGCCGATCCTACTTCAATTTTTTTTTGTTCTGCAGTTCGCTCACCAATCAGGATATTGTGCTGACGACGCATGTATTCTTCAATATCATTGGTAAATTCATCTCCAGCGACACGAATATTTTTGTCGGTTACAATTCCTCCGAGCGCAATAACCGCAATTTCAGATGTGCCG
>JBDNHP010000239.1:0-6463 GCA_041688765.1 Flavobacteriales bacterium | reverse complement strand
ATTTTTGCAGTAGAAAACGACGCTTTCTACGCTATGCGTTCTGAAAAATCTAGTTCGCTGCTTGAAAAGTATGATTTGAATTGTAAGCAATTACTTTCTGTAGAGTTGGAACTTTCTCATGATAAAAAGAAGCACGGGCTTGAAGAAATTATTCATATAGGCGATGAGATTTATCTCTTTTCATCTTTTGAGAATAAAAAGGAAGAAAAGAATTACTTGTTCGTGGAGACAATCAACAAGAAAACCTTGGTGCCCGGCAATATGAAAAAGATTGCGGAGATTGATTATGCCGGTCAAAAGCGCTGGAATAGTGGAAGTTACTCGTTTAAAACTTCAAGTGATTCAAGTCACATTATGATTTTCTTCGATAAACCACATGAGAAAGAAGGAACTGACAAATTCGGATTTCAGATCTATAATTCTAAAATGGAATTGCAATGGGAAAGCGATATTGATAGTAAATATGAAGATGAACTCTTTAACTGTAAGTCAAAGAAGTATTGACCAAAATGGTAATGTGTATATCTTGGGACGACTCTTCAAAGATAAAGTTAAAGAAAGGGTTAAAGACAAGCCTAATTACACTTACCGCATCATTTGTTACAGCAAGGGAGGCAAGGAAAAGTATGACTATGAGCTGAAGCTTGATGATTTATTTCTTAGCGAATTAACGTTCAGAATTGCTGAAAATGGTGATTTGATTTGCGCAGGATTTTACTCTGAAAGTGGCACCAGCAGGATTCAGGGTGTTTATTATTTAGCTATTGATGCTACCACGCTAACTCCTAAAACATCTTCCAAGAAAGAGTTCGAATTGGATTTCTTTATGCAAACGCTTACTGAAAAGGAAACGAAGAAGGCGCAAAAAAAAGTGGAGAAAGGAAAAGATCTTGATCTCTATGAATACAACCTTGATAACCTCATTTTGCGAGAAGATGGTGGTGCAGTGTTAGTTGGTGAACAATTCTTTATTCGAGTAGTTACAACCCACACTTCCTCGCCTAATGGTGGTACAACAACTCAAACAACTTACCATTACTATTATAATAATCTGATTGTTATAAATATCAGTCCGGCTGGACAAATAGATTGGTCAATTCAGATTCCAAAACGCCAGCACTCCACCAATGATGGAGGGTACTTCAGCTCTTATGCGATGGCGATTGTAGGTAGTAAGTTGTATTTTGTATTCAACGACAATGAGAAAAACCTCTACATCAAAGATGGTGAGCGAATTGAAAATTATAGCAGTGGAAAAAGTTCAATGGTTGTTCTTGTTACTGTAGATCAATATGGAGAGTGGGAAAAGGAAGGGATATTTAGCAAACAAGAGGTTGAAATAATGACTGTTCCAAAGACTTGTGAGCAGATCACCAAAAATCAAATGGTAATTTTTGGCGATTGGAAAAAGAGCCAGAAGTTCGCCAAGGTTGATTTCGAGTAAATCCGAACTCAGTCATAAACAATTTATGCGCTGTTATGCTTTTTGAATCCTGAAATAGCAGGATAAATGAGACTAAATAGCAACGCTGTCCGATAAAACTTTAAAAGCGGGATTTCCTATGTGGGATTTCCCGCTTTTAAAATTTCATACAAAACAAAAGTGAAGCCGATTAAGACACTTTAACTTAAACCCAAACTTCTCTAGACACAAGTCTATATTATTGGCTTTTGGATTAGGTACAATCTCTGCTAATGCCCTTATTTCGGAATGTTCTTAGCTGAAAAAACGATTTTTGTCTTGTTCTTCTTTAAATTTTTCCGCATTGAAATGTGAAGAGTTTCCTTTGGGAATTGACAAACTTTGCCATTCGTTTTGTCTGATCCATTTGGCCACATATACTATTTGCCCAATATGATAAGCGTAATGACTGGTTTGTCTGAGAAAGGCTTGTTCAGCGCTGAGAGCCTCATTTCGGATATAGATGGTTTTTTGAAGATCCTCTTCGTTTAAATGCTCCAATAGTTCAAAAAGCATATTCCATGCGGAGTTCCATTTGATGGAGAGCTCCTCCAAACTCGAAAAATCATCTTCAAATTCAGAATCCCGGTTTCGCCATGGCTTTTCACCATCGGAATCATAAAAATCACTGAATCTAGAATTCATGTTTCCTATGATGTGTTTGGCTATGATGCCTATGGAATTATCATCCTTGCTTGCGGAGAGTTGCAGCTCCCCATCTTTAATTTGCGACAATGCGCCATCGGCAATTTTTTTATAATACTTAAAAAGATAGCGAATGTTGTCTGCTGTTGTTGATTGGCTCATATAGATGGACTTTCGGGCATTGCTAGCCAGTGACTTACATCTTTGAAAAAATGATTGCTATTGCCCTCTCCTTGCCAAAAATGGGGGCCATGTTTGATACATTTTTCTGAGCCTTCGGGATAGAAATTCTGGATAAAACGAAGAACTATAACTTCTCTCATTTCGAATTTACCGCTGTTCCCAGGGAGATAAACTTTATTACCCGGAACAAAAGCCAGTAATCGTTGTCCATCGCTAGGCAATTGCTCATTTATATCAATCCACTTGCTCATTTGCGCTGAAAATTAGGATTTTCTGCTGAATTTTAATCTTAAAAGATGCGAAATCATGTATTTCAATCCTGCAACAGCAGAAATAGGTGAAACTGTTTTGGAAACTTGCTCAGGTCTCAATATGATTATATTTACCAGTATATTGCTGAAAATTTTTCAAAATGAAAACGGCATCAATACGTCAAAGTGTTACTGTAAATGCAAGTCCGCAAGCGATTTACAAAGTCTTCATGAATGCACGAAAACATTCGACTCTTACCAATTCAGAAGTTACTATGACTAAGAAAATAAGAGGCCAGTTTAGCATTTTTGACGGCTATTGCAGTGGCTATAATATGGAGTTGAAACAAAATCGCAAAATAGTGCAGGCATGGCATTTTCAAGAAGAAGGCTGGCCGGAGGATCATTTTTCGATTTGTTCATTTTTGTTAACAGAAAAAGAGGGTAAAACGAGACTTAGTTTCACTCAAACAGATATTCCAGCTCATAAAGCAGAAGATTTAAAACAAGGTTGGAAACGGTACTATTGGGAGCCGCTAAAAACGATGTTTAAATAGTGTTATTCCTATTGTAAAGCAGAAACAACATCAATCAAAGTCTGACTAAAAGCTCAATTGCAATCCGTTCCAAAAAAGCTCAAGAGAAGCAGTAAATCGCTAGTATCTGTATCATCGTCGCCATCTAAATCTACATTGCAACTCTGGCTGCATCCGTATCCTCCCAAGAATAGCAATAAGTCCGCAGCACTCACAATGCCATCCCCATTAAGATCTCCTGGACATGCGCTTTCTTCCGTGTCTATAAACCCATCACAATTACTATCAATACCATCTCCATTGCCCGGCGCCCCAGGATAAATGAATTCATTAGAATCATCACAATCCCCAGCAATATTTACATAATCAGGTATTGATTCACATGTGTCAATACTAATAGCATCATCACCAAATCCATCACCATCCATATCTGCAAAAAGGGTGGTATAAACCAAAGGATCTATGGATATTTCTTCCAAAATTAATTCACAATCATTGTCATCCCTAATTGTTACATGGTAAATATCAGCACATAAGTTATTGGCCAATTCGGATGTTTGTGATTCCAAAAGCTCATCATTGGAATTATACCATGAATAAACATAAGAATTCAAAATCGTTCCTCCTGTGGCCGAAAGAAGGATTTCTGCCCCGCAATCATTGCCGCAAACTAAAGGACTTATGCCTATTGTGGCTTCAATTTCAAGAGGACTCGAAAGACTAAAGTTTAATGCGTCATATTGGCATTGTAAACTATCAAGTATTTGAATGGTATGCTCACCTGCAATTAAATTCGAAAACAAAGTTGAAATTACCGGTTCGCCGTTATCCAAGGTGTATTGAAGTGTTCCTGCCCCGCCAATTGCTGAAACCTCCACTATGCCTGAGGCATCATTATAACAAAGCACATCTCCAATAATATTCAGATTAGCGATAACATTTTCTGCTTCGTTTACAGAAATTAGAGAATCTACCGAACAACCTAAATCATAGCTAGCGCGGACTAAATAGTCTCCTTCAGTAAGATCGATAAATGTGGAATTGGCTTGATTTAAACCATCATTAATGGAATAAATAATGTTATTTAATTCAATTGGGGTATGTACAATAAGATTTGTACTTGTTTCGAAACAAATCATGGCATCGAAGTCCAAAGAATCAATACTTAATACTTGCACTCGAAATTCTCTAATATCGCTGGAACATCCGCCCGTTTCAAAGCGGGCATATATACTAGTACTTGCATCTATCGATGGAATGGTATAGCTAAATCCAGTATGTAGTAAATTGTTTGCTTCTGAGTCTTCATACCAATGCACAGCACCTGAAGTATTTCCTGTGTTGATCGTTACTTCATCACCTTTGCAAAATTTTAAATCCTCTTCCCCAAATGTCCAGAGCTGATTTCCAGTGAGGCCATTACTACCGGTGAAGAACACCCTTTGGTTTCGTCCAAAAAAGTTAGATGGATAGGAACCTATACTCGGAGAAGGATGAATTTCGGCAATCATAGTAGTCCCGCTATTGCTGCCATCTGAAGTCCAAACTTCGGAGTTATAGCCTGTATTATTAGCTCTAAAAAACACTTGATTATTTTGGCAAAGCAGATCTTCAACGCCGCCATATCCATTGTTTCCAAAACGCTTAATTAATTCCGTTTCACCTGTGGCAGGATCGTATGAAAACAGCGCATCATGCTCACCAACGGCAATACTAGCACCGAAATACACTTTAGAATTACAATTGCAAAATTCATCAGGGTATGATGAAGATGCAGGATTCAAATCTTCAACCAAAACAGTTCCTTCCGGGGTTCCATCGCTTTTCCAAAGTTCTATTCCAGTAATGCCATCTGTTGCCATAAATAAAATATGATCACCTAAATTGAAGGCTTCACCAATTCCTGAGCTTCCTTCAGGATTGATGTCGGTAACTAATTCAGGTTGAACTATTCCATCTGTTCGCCAGAGCTCAGATCCATTAACTCCGTCAATAGCCACTAAATACATCATCCCACCAAAATCAGCAATAATATTGGGGAACGAAGAAGCAGATGGATTGATGTCGGCAAAAATGAATGTTCCAATTTCAGTACCATCCGTTTTCCAAAGTTCAGAATTTCCTTCTACATCACTGGCTGCGAAATACACTTCTCCGTTAAATGGATAAAATCCAAAGTCGTTATATCCACTCGTTTCTGGTAGTGCTTTTATTAGAGCAGTGCCTATTGTTGTACCATCCGTTTGCCATAATTCAGCAGATCCATCTGCTCTAGTTAAGCTAAATATATAATTATTTCCTAATGGAGTTAGCAAATAGTTACTGTAATCATAATCATTGGCATTCCAGCTTTTTACTTCAACCGTTCCAGCCGCTGTACCGTCGGATTTGTAAAGAATTTGATTAGCATTCCAGTCATTCAATCCTAAAAGAAGCATGCCTTCTGCATCCACAATAGAAGCTACGTTTGTTCCACCAGCAATATTAAATGTTGTAATTAGTCTGGTACTATCGCCATCAAATGACCAAAGTTCTTTTGAACTTACAATCATGTACTCCATGCTATCTGTATGCACTATATCTTGAACGTATCCACCCAAACCTTGACCTGGATTTTGCCCGCCTTGCTCTCCATTTGATTCGAACATCGAAATCTGTTTTGGAATATTGCTAAGCACGCCTGATCCGGGAAGCACTTCAACCAAAATGCGCGCTCTATCGCTTGCACAACCATCAAAAGCCTCAATATACCAAGCCGTGCTTTGACTGAGTTCCGGACTTTGAAAAGTACTTCCTTCGTTAACAAGGTTTCCGGCTGTTGGATGATCGTACCACCGAATAGTATTCACGGGACTATTGGCATCAATCAGAATAGAAGTATTGATACAAGTGTTCAGATTTTGCTGAGAGGGAACAGGGGTGAGGCAACAGTTGAATTGAGCTGAAGAAGCCACATCGTACATGCGCTCATGCTGTTCTGCGCTGAAATGCGAACGACAATTACCATTTGTATACGACATGATATTTCCAGTATTTGGAGTGTATTGTTGACCATTGGCATCTGTAAGATTGCCAACATAAACACATGCCCCATTCACCAGTCCTAAAATATTTGGGTCAGCGGGAGTATCACAAAATCGATCTCCGTGGGTGCTGCAATTTGAACCATTCACTAATTCATCAGTAGTTCCAAAATTCGTATAGCCGTGGGTATGGGGTAATCCAAGCGCATGACCCACTTCATGGGCGAGAATTTCATCCATTGGCAAGGAGCAATTTGGATTTATAATAAAATGCTTGTCCGTAATTGTGCCACTGCGTAAATAGGTTACGTTCTGCCCACTGTACTTTGCTTGAAAATACTAGCATTATGACATTCGAGCAAT
>JBDNHP010000016.1:0-8069 GCA_041688765.1 Flavobacteriales bacterium | reverse complement strand
TTGCTGTAGATCCAGATGTTGACCGCTTAGCTTTTATGTGTGAAGACGGTTCATTCTTTGGAGAAGAGTACACTTTAGTGGCTGTAGCCGACTATGTTCTTTCTAAAAGAACAGGCAATACTGTTTCTAATTTGAGTTCTACTCGTGCCTTGCGAGATGTAACTATCTCACATGGTGGTACATACACTGCTTCTGCTGTTGGTGAAGTGAATGTAGTAAATGAAATGAAGGCTGTAAATGCTGTGATTGGAGGCGAAGGAAATGGAGGCATCATAGTTCCTGACTTACATTATGGCAGAGACGCTCTTATTGGAATTGCTCTATTCTTAAGCCTCTTAGCAGAACGAAAACAAAGCGCATCAGCACTTCGGTCCGGCTATCCGAATTATGAAATGGCCAAAGAAAAAATAAGTTTGTCTGATCCGGGAATGGTTTCCAGCGTACTTGAAGCGATGAAAACTGCTTTTGCCGGAGCAGAAATAAATACGGTTGATGGGGTAAAAGTAGATTTACCGGAAGGTTGGGTTCATCTTCGTCCATCAAACACAGAGCCCATTATTCGCGTTTATAGTGAAAGTAATAGTTCTGAGGCGGCAGCATTGCTGGCAAAAAGGGCTATAGAAATTGCCTCGAATGTTTTAAAAAATGCCGGTAAATGATTCAGAATATATACCTCGACAACGCTGCAACAACACCCATAGATCCTGAAGTATTACAAGCAATGCTTCCATTCTTGAGCGATTTTTTTGGCAATCCGAGTTCCACTCATAGTTTTGGCCGCAAGAGCAAATCAGCCATTGAAACTGCACGCAGAAGCATAGCTAATTACCTCAATATCAGTCCGGGAGAAATTGTATTCACTTCAGGTGGAACCGAAGCTGACAATTTCGCGCTACGGGCTTGTGTATATGATTTAGGCGTTGATCATATTATCACTTCTTCCATCGAACACAGTGCAGTGATCAAAACTGCTGATATTTTAGCTCATCAAAAAGGAACAAAGGTTAGCTATTTAAAGCTTAAACCTGATGGGCATATTGATCTAGCAGACCTGGAAAGATTATTAGCTGAAGGTGGCAAATCACTGGTATCATTAATGCATGGCAATAATGAAATTGCGAATTTGCTGAACCTGGAAGATGTTGGAAATTTATGTAGAAAATACCATGCTATTTTTCATAGTGACACCGTTCAAACAATGGGGCATTATGCTTTTGATCTTCGAAAAACGCCTGTAGATTTTATTACCTGTGCAGCTCATAAATTTCACGGTCCAAAGGGCATCGGATTTCTATACATTAATAAAGATTCAAAAATTAATGCCATGATTTCCGGTGGCGGACAGGAAAGACAGATCAGAGGTGGAACAGAAAATGTTGCCGGTATTGTTGGCTTAGCAAAAGCTTTTGAAGTTGCTTATCGGGATTTGCAAAAACATCAGGAACATGTTCGCGGATTGAAATTATACATGGCTGATCGTTTGGAGAAGGAAATTCCCGGTGTGGAATTTAATGGTGATTCCAGAAGTGCCGATAGTTTGTACACCGTATTGAATGTTACCTTGCCACCCAATGCAAATGCCGGAATGATGCTATTTTTACTTGATCTGGAAGGAATTGCATGTTCCGGTGGAAGTGCCTGTTCTTCAGGAGCTGCCAAAGGATCGCATGTTTTAGAGTCTATTAATGCTATTAAACCAGGCAGGGCCAGTTTGCGTTTTTCGTTTAGCAAATTCAGCACAAAAGAAGATGTAGACAGCGCTGTAAAGGCTTTGAAAAATCTTTGTATTGTAGCTCAGGAAGTGTGAATATTATATTTTTCCAGCAAGAAGCATTTGTACAATTACTCTATCGATAGGTAATTCAAACTCTTCAATATCCAGGTCTTCCAATTTACACCATCGAAAAGCCTGATCTTGATTAATAGAAGAATCAAAATTGAATCTTTCATTCACAATGGAAAATCTTGCTGGCTCTGAAAGCTTGGCAGTATAGTAAATACTAATAATTTGATCTGTTTTTCGAAAAAGGCTTTGCTGAAAAAAGCTTGTGGTATAAAATTGCGATAAAATTTCAATTTTCTGTCCTAGCTCTTCAATCGCCTCTCTTTTGGCGCAATCTTCAGGGCCTTCTCCAAACTCCAATCCGCCACCGGGAAATTTAGTGAAGGGTTTTCCTTTAATTAATTCATCACTCAGCAAAACGCAGTCTTGCATTTCATCCAATAATAAAAAGTAAACGCGAATATTAAATCGGGAGATTTCCATCTTTAATGGCTCTGGTCATTTCTCTTTTTCCGGGAGGACCGGGATAAGACTGAACACGCATACCCAATTCCCGCAAATTTCTTCTGAATTGCCCTTGCGCACAATAGGTTATGAAGAGTCCACCGGGCAACAATAAATCGGTCACTTTTTCCAAAGCTTCAATCGACCATAATTCTGGCTGAATTTTGGGTCCGAATGCATCATAAAATATGACATGAAACAATTCATCCTTATGTTCAAAAGTCTCTAATTCATCATCCACTTTCTTGAATGAAAAATTCTTGCTAATCTCATGATTTTCGGCCCATGCCATTGAATGCAAATCCATCAACACCGCTCTACATTCACCGTCAAAAGCATTAGCAAAGCCATTCCATTCAAGTTCAGTAAGTGGATACGCTTCAAGTCCTGTATATCGAATTTTAAGATTTTCTTCTTCTGCATATTCTTTTGTGAGCATTGCGTTAAGGCCAGTTCCGAAACCCATTTCAAAAACTCGGAGCTGAGGAACATGCTTAAAAAACGTTAAACCATGCTCAATAAACACGTAAGAAGATTCAGTAACAGCACCGTGACGACTATGGTAAGTTTCCTGCAATCCTTCCAATTCAAGGGAAGGAGAGCCATCAGCTGTTAGAATTAATTTGCGTTGCATACCCTGCGAAGTTACAACCATAATATAGAAGTCTGAACCAACAAATTGTATCTTGCGCCTCAAATCAGAAGCTTTAGCAATGGCAAAGAAGGCGTCCAGCAGTATCACGGGTAAAAATTCCCTGAGTTTTCTAGAATCATACATTAATAATCCTTCCCCAACTGGGTTTGAGAGCGAAGGACAACGAATTTGGCTCAACTACGTGCGACCTTACGTAGACGAGGTATTTGAAGACACTTATGGTTCAGTAGTAGGGGTTATAAATCCTGATTCAGAATACAAAGTTGTAATTGAAGCACATGCTGACGAAATCAGTTGGTTTATTCATTATATAACTTCTGAAGGATTTATATACTTGCGCAGAAATGGGGGAACTGACCATCAGATCGCTCCATCAAAACGAGTAATAATACATACTTCAAAAGGACAGGTCCCTGCGCTTTTCGGTTGGCCGGCAATACATGTTAGAGATGCTGCCAAAGAGGAAAGTCCCAATTTGAAGAATATTTTCCTCGATTGTGGGGCAACAAGTCGGGACGAAGTGGAGAAAATGGGCATCCATGTGGGTTGCGTTGTTACGTATCCTGATGAGTTTATGATCCTAAACAACCGGTATTACGTTGGCAGGGCATTAGACAACCGCATTGGAGGTTATATGATTGCCGAAGTTGCTCGTTTGCTCAAAGAGAACAAAGTAAAATTGCCCTTTGGACTTTATGTTACCAATTCTGTTCAGGAGGAAATCGGCTTACGCGGTGCTGAGATGATTGCTGAGCGCATCAATCCTCATGCTGCAATTATCACAGATGTTTGTCATGACACCCAAACGCCTATGATGAATAAAATAAGTCAGGGTGATTTGGCTTGTGGGAAAGGTCCGGTATTGAGCTATGGGGCGGCAGTTCAGCGAAATTTACTTGCCCATTTGGAAAAGGCCGCCGAAAAGAATGGTATTCCTTATCAACGTCAGGCAGTGTCTAGAAGCACCGGCACCGATACAGATGCATTTGCATACAGCAATGCTGGAGTGGCAAGTGCTTTGATTTCCCTTCCACTTCGTTATATGCACACCACAGTAGAAATGGTTCATAAAGATGATGTGGACAATGTGATACGACTGATTTATGAATCGGTAAAAACAATTAAAAAAGGTCAGGATTTCAGGTATCTGAAAGAAGGGCTTAATCTTCGATAAATTTCTTGAGTAAATAGACGTCCAAAGGCTTTTCGAGAATTTGTTCTACCAGAGGATTTCCCTCTGCGCGCATAATATCGTTTCGATCTATGCTTGAAGAGAGCATGAATATTCGAAAAGCATTTCTCATTCGTTCAGGAAGAGAAGCAAAATGCGCTACACACTCGAATCCGTCCATTTCAGGCATTTGAATATCGAGCAAAACGATATTTGAACAGATGATTAATTCATCTTCTTTAGCCATAAAGTACTCGATGGCTTCGGAACAACTTTGAAAAACCTGGATAGATTCACTTATTCCTGCAAGTCGTATTAGTTTTGAATTGACCACAATATCGATATCATTGTCATCAATTAGAAAAACATTATAATTTTTATTCAAATTCATAATTGAGGAGTCGTTAATTGGATAGTTGTTCCTTCATTTTCTTTAGACTCTACGGTAGCCGTACCTTTTAATTTATTGAGCACTTCACGCACAATAAAAGTTCCTAATCCCCTACCCGATTCATAAGGGATATTACCTATCAGAGTGTCTTTAAGATAAGCAAGTTTTTTAATATTCATACCCGTTCCATTGTCGGCAATCACTATTGTTAGCTCATTTTGCTCAACAGACGCTCGAATTTTGACGGCAGAATTCTGCTTACCCGGCACGGCAGCAGCGAGAGAATTAGAAATTAGATTTTGGATTGCCGTTCTCAATCGATTTTCATCCGTTCTGAAAATCGGGTTACCATCAAAACTGAATTCAATTTTCATTTCCGAGTTTTGATCAAAGCGTTCGAACATGCGTTTTAAAGCTGACAAAAACTCTACCATATTTACCTCATCAATACTAATTTCATTATTTAAATTTTGATAATAATTGATTAAATTTTGAGTAAAATGATCAAGTTTTGTGACGCTCTTTTCAAGCATTCGATAATACTCAGAAGATTTCTCAGCGCTTGGATCAATTTTAATAACATCCATAATACCTTGAATAGAAACTATGGGTGCTCTCAAGTCATGGGAAGCGCTGTAAACGAATCTTTCGAGATTGGAATAGGCTCTTTTAAGTTCATGATTTCTGGTTTTAAGTTCTCTTCGGGTTTGAAAAATTTCGTAGGCATTTTCCAATACCATTCTTAGCTCCTGCTCATCCCAAGGTTTAGTGATGTATCGATAGATTTGACCCCGATTAATTGCATCAATTACCGCTTGAATATCAGCGTAACCCGTGAGCAACATTCTGACTGGGTCAGGAAATTCGTTTTTAACTAACTCCAAAAATTCAACACCGCTGATTTCGGGCATTTTTTGGTCGGCAATAATGAGATGAATTTCATTATTGTTGAGTATATCTACAGCCTCAGATGGGCGCGTAGTGGTATGAACTTCAAAATCTCTTCTGAAGCTGGCTCTGAATGATGTCAGATTGTTTTCTTCATCATCAAGATAAAGAACTGAAATTTTTGCTTTGGACATCTTGCTAACGGTAGAATCAGCTTAGATCACGTGGCAAAGTTAGGATAATTTCAGTGCCATACCCCAAACTACTTTCTACCTCAATTCTACCTTTATGATCATTTACAATACCCAAGACTATGGCCATTCCCAAGCCAGTGCCATCTCCTACTGATTTAGTTGTAAAGAAAGGTTCAAAGATTCTCATCCGGGTATGTTCATCCATTCCTACTCCATTATCCTTAATTGAAACGATGACATGATTAGCAGTTTGATGAGCTTTCACGGTCAGAATGCCATCTTCGGCAGTTTTTCCTGCTTTTCGAATTGCAAATAGAGCGTTGCTAATGAGATTTACAAACACCTGATTTATTTTTCCGGGATAGCAATTTATCGGATCTAAATGCTGATAATCTTTTATAACTGTAGCCTTGCTCCTCAATTCACCTTTTAGAATGATCAAACTCGATTCCAGGCATTCAACAATACTTACTACCTTCAGATCTTGCTCATCTAATCGGGAGAACATGCGCAAACCTTTTACTATTTCCGAGGTTCTTGAAGCTCCAATAGAAATACCATCTAGCAATTTGGGGATTTCCAGTTTTAGTAATTCAAGATCAATTTCGGCCTTTTTGGCTTCAAATTCTTCATCTGATATACTAGTATCATTACCGCTGATCCTTCGTTCATACATCTCCACCAGTTCGAGCAGCTCTTCTACATCTCGCTTTAGCGGTTGCACATTACCCGAAACGAAATTGATTGGGTTATTAAGTTCATGAGCAACCCCGGCAGTAAGTTGACCGAGCGAAGCCATTTTCTCCGACTCTACTAAATGGATTTGGGTTTCCTTTAGGTTTTGAACAGCTTCTTTCAATTCGATATTAGAGCGGCGTAATTCATGTGTACGCTCTTCCACTTTAGCTTCGAGCATAACATTTTGCTCTTTGATCATTTGCTCATTTTGTCGCAAGACTTTAAGTGCTCGCATCTGAGATTCTTCTTTCTCTAATTTGAGTATATTAATTCTATCAGCCAATGCAAATGAGATAAGGATGATTTCAAGCGCAGATCCCAATGGTAAGGCGTACAAGGTGAAGTTATTATATGGTAAAACGCCGAAATCTTTCAGCACAAACAAAGTCACACCTGCAAGGAAAATTGTCCAGGCAATAAGATAGAATCTTGCCGGTCTGAATCCCCTTTTAACTCCACGATATGCAGCAAAAAGCAATAAGAATGAAGCTGCTCCATTGAAATTAATTAGATTATAACTTATATTATAATATCCGCCAGCAGCAAGTATCAAAGTAACAACATACAAGCCTATATAGATGTTAAGTACTATATTAAGTTTAGGGACATGTTTTTTAATATTGAGGAAATTTTGCGCAAATACTACCGTTGTTATTCCGCTGAGAGCGCCGATTAAATAAGTATCACTAAGCCTCATCCAGTGCCAGTTACACCAAAAATATTTATCTGAATATCCATTGAGTGTAAGCTGTAATAATCCAACAAATAGCATATTAATAACATAGTACAAGTACGACTTGTCTTTAACTGAAAAAAAGATAAAGAGGTTATAGATCAACATAACCAAAACGATTCCGGAATAAAGAGCAAAAATCAAGTCTTTGTTGTGCTGTCTTTCGGCCAGAACAGTAGTTATCCCAATTTCAAGCGGTAACAAGAGTTGCTCGCCTGAACTAACTTCTAGAATAAACTCCTTTGCATGATTAATATCGATATCAACCGGAAAAATGAAATTAGGAGAACCATTAAAGCGGCTTGAAAAAGGCTGAATCTCTCCTTGTACGTCGATGGTATCCAGACCATCGGCAGCAATTTCCATGAGGAGAATATGGTCAAGAATAGGATTGCTGCATTGTATGGCAAGTTCTCTCTGCATAGAGAGATTTTCTATTCTAAAACGCAGATAGACCGGCGCATTTGTAACACTCAGGTTTGGAACCTGAGGCGGCAGAAGGGTAAATTTGGAGTCATCCATTAACTGGGATGCAGTTGGAAAAGTGTCGCCTCCGGAATAGAGATAAACAGGATGTAATAATAGCCCTACTTCATTTTGATTGACAAATCGGAATGAGGGCAGGGTAGATTGCCCGAAAGACCCTTCGCTAAAGGATATCAGAACAATGAGTGATGTAATTAATTGTCTAATCGACATTATCTAAAAGTAATTTGTACTCTACTTCTACGAGAGAACCATTGCGCGCGGTTTCAATTCTTCGTTGAAAAGGTTGAGAACGCAGGTCCAGTATGAAATTCCGTTGTTCATTATTTGCTCCTGGCATCTCAAGAGTATCTTCTTGATAGGTTACCGTTGCAATTAATCGCTCGGTTGGATAATTGAACTTTCCTTTATCACCCAGCTCTTGCAATTGAAAAAATCCAAATGAGGCCGCCATTCTATAGGTGTATGGTGAACAAAGAGCAAACATTTTATTGATTCTCAATTGCTGCACAATGGAGAGTCCAGC
>JBDNHP010000238.1:0-3489 GCA_041688765.1 Flavobacteriales bacterium | reverse complement strand
TTCTCTATCTTTGCCCCTCATAATTAAAATCGAATGAGTAATCTCCTTCAAGGCAAAGTAGCCCTCATCACCGGTGCTTCACGCGGAATTGGTCGCGGAATTGCCGAAAAATTCATCGCCAATGGTGCTATCGTTGCTTTTACTTACCTCAGCTCCGATGAAAAAGCTAGAGCGCTGGAAGCAGAGTTACAAGCCAATGGCGGTGTAGCTAAAGGATATAAATCTGATGCTGCCGATTTTAACGCGGCTCAAGTTTTAGTTGATCAAGTAGTAGCCGATTTCGGAACGGTAGATATTCTCATCAACAATGCCGGAATTACACGAGATACCTTGCTTATGAGAATGAGCGAAGAACAATGGGATGAAGTAATGCGCGTTAATCTTAAATCATGCTTTAATCTCACCAAGGCTATCATTCGACCAATGCTTAAAGCGAAGTCGGGATCCATAATCAACCTGAGCTCGGTGGTTGGAGTAAAAGGAAATGCTGGACAGGCTAATTACGCTGCCTCGAAAGCCGGTATAATCGGATTTACCAAATCGGTAGCGCTGGAATTAGGTTCGCGAAATATCCGCAGCAATGCCATCGCTCCGGGATTTATTGAAACTGAAATGACAGGCGCCCTGGATGAAAAAACAGTAGCTCAATGGAGAGAAGCCATTCCATTAAAACGCGGAGGAAGCACTGAGGATGTTGCCAATGCTTGTTTATTCCTCGCGTCGGATCTTAGTTCATACATAACCGGACAAACCCTGCACGTTTGCGGAGGAATGCTCACCTGATTCTATAGCACTTGTCAGTATTTATCGATTACCCGATATGGTTTGTTTTGCTCTGCGCGGCCGGAGCTTTAACGTATGCTATTGCACTGTACAGTCGCGATCGCTCAAATAGACATTTTAAATCCTGGCTCATCGCAGCTTTAGGTGTATTTCGATTTTTCACAGTCTTTGTCTTGGCATTTTTCCTGCTAAAACCATTGATCAAAACCATTGATCGAATTATCGAAAAACCTTTAGTTGTTATCGCTGTAGATAATTCCTCTTCTTTAATGCTGAGCGCCGATTCTTCATTGTATAGAGAACAATTAAGTAATAGCATGACTAAGCTCGGTGAAGACTTAGGCGCTGATTATGATTTGCGTTTTTTGAGATTTGGCGAAAGGGTTTCGGAAGGTATCGATAGTCTTGATTTCAAAGAAAGAGCTACCGATTTCACGCAGCTCTATGATTACATGTTCAATACTTTTAGCAATCGGAACTTGGGCGCCATGGTAATTGCTTCGGATGCCATTTACAATCGAGGCAGCGATCCTTCCTATGGTTTCGATAAATTGAATATTCCTGTTTATACCTTGGCTTTGGGCGATACCATTACGCGCAAAGATTTGAGTATTTCGGATGTGGTTCATAATAGACTGGCCTATTTGGGAAATCGTTTCCCCTTGGAAATACAAATTGATGCTTCCCGGTTAGAAGGCAAAAGTTCTAATATTCAGGTTTTGCAAGGAGAAAAAGTCCTTTTTGAAAACCGTGTGGATTTCAGTAATGAACGCGAACAAAAAACGATTCAATTATTTTTGGAAGCCGAAAAAACAGGGGTTCAACGCTATCAAGTCCGCGCTCAAGCTATTGAAGGAGAAGTTACATTGACAAATAACCGTCGCGATATTTTTATTGATGTACTCGATAGCCGTCAAAAAGTATTAATTCTGGCAGCGGCACCTCATCCGGATATTGCAGCAATACGAGCGGGGATCAATTCTAATGAAAATTATCAGGTAGAAGTGGCGATGGCCGATGTTTTTGATGGTAAAATAACGGACTACAGCCTTGTCATTTTTCATCAGCTTCCGGCCAAAGCGGCACTCGGACTCAACCATGTTACTCAAGCTGTAGAAAACACTATTCCATCATTGTTTATTGTTGGAACAGAAACGGATAAAATTACGCTATCGAAATTCGGAACCGGACTCGATATCAGCAATGCCAGAGCCGGATTGGGAAGCATCAGCCCTTCGTTCAAAAAGGACTTTTCGCAATTTAGTTTGTCGGAAGAATGTCAGGCAATTTTCAAAAAACTACCTCCGCTTAGCGCTGAAATTGCTGATTTGCAAAGTGGTCCGGGTTTAGCGGTATTGCTCAGTCAACGCGTAGGAGTAATTGAAACAGAACTTCCACTTCTCGCATTTAATACCAATTCTGATTTCAAGAGCGGAATTTTATACGGCGAAGGAATTTGGCGTTGGCGATTAGTGAGTTTTTTGGAAGCAAATTCTCACAGTGCTTTTGACGAGTTACTTACCAAAACAGTTCAATATTTGGCAAGTAAAGAAGACAAGAGTTTGTTTAGAGTTAATGGTCCCGACCGAGTTTTGGAAACCGAGAACGTAATTTTCAGGGCTGAGCTCTACAATGAATCTTACGAGCCGATAAATGATTCTGAAGTAGGCATCGTTATTAAGGATGAAGAAGGAAATGATTACCCTTTCACTTTTAGTCCATACAACGAGGGTTACAGATTGGATGCTGGAATGATGGCGCCGGGCAATTATTCTTATATCGCCAAAACTTCCAAAAACGGAGAAGAACTGAATGAAAGCGGTGAGTTTACAGTGGCACCTTTGCAATTGGAGTCATCTCGAATTAGGGCCGATCATAGTAGTCTTTTTAAACTCTCTGAACGCAGCGGAGGATCTATGTTTAATTGGTCGGATATCGATCAAATGAAGGCGCAAATTCAAGGCAATACTAATCTGAAATCAACTTCCTTCGAACAACGTTTTCTCAGTGATTTGATCAATCAACGCTGGTTGTTATTTGTTTTAATTGCTCTATTATCAGTAGAATGGCTACTTCGCAAGCGGAACGGCACCTATTGAAGAAGGCTAGCGTATTTCCGGCCCGACCGTTATGGCAGAAATTACTGTTATTCACACTGCTAATTGCTTTACTCATTTATTTTTTCCGATTCTCCATACTTCGGGCGATGGGCGATTATTTGGATGTAGGAGTGGAGCCGCAAAAGGTGGAAGCGCTGTATGTTTTGGGTGGTAGTCCTCATGATAGGGGATTAGCGGCTATAGAAATCTTTAAGGACTCGCTCAGTGAGATGTTTGTTTGCACCGGAGGCAATATTCATGGAACGCTCGTGGCTTACGGGGTTGATATGAAAGAATCGGAATTAAGCGCTCGCTTTCTGCAAAATCAAGGATTGCCATCAAACAAAATATGTACGCTTAGTTCATCAACCAGTACTTTTGAAGAGTCGATTGAAATTTTGGGTGATTGCAAGTCTAAGGGTTATCGGAAAATTGCGGTAATCAGTAGTGCATATCATACCCGCAGAGTGAGATGGATTTTTGAACGGAAATTTGAGGGGAGCGGCATTGAAGTGTTCGTTTTTTCGGCTCCGCCAACCAATTATGATCCTGATGAATGGTGGAAATCTGAGAATGGTATGCTGTTCTTTTTCAACGAGATAGTGAA
>JBDNHP010000237.1:0-2704 GCA_041688765.1 Flavobacteriales bacterium | reverse complement strand
TCAAATTTAATTTTGTGAGAACTCATCTCAAATAGAGATGCAACCGCTACTATTTTTTCTCCATCAAATGCAGCAAAATGAACAGCATCCTCGCGGAGGTCAATGTCGATATTGCAATCCTCTTCTTTTTCGATATGAGGCCAAAGCACTAAATGTCTGAGGGGTCGAGTTTGCACTGCCGGTATTTCTCTTACATCTATCATTCAGTGAATTTATCAAGATCGCGTCGGTTTTTCTTGGTAGGTCTGCCTAGTCCAAACCACTGATTGTCTTTTTGTGCTTCGAGTATTATTCGCAGTCTTTCTAATTCTTCAGGATCAGTAAGATCTTGCATGTAATCTACCAATAATTTAGCTCCCATCCTGGCTTTAGGGAATGCCAATACTTTGTATTTGTATCTGATGGTGCCTTTGCGAACTTGAATAATGTCGCCGATTTTAAGTTCTCTAGCAGCCTTCACTTCATCTTCCGCAATCATCACACGCCCTTCTCTGCAAGCTTCTGTAGCCAGACTTCGTGTTTTATATACTCGTATACACCAAAGGTATTTATCAATTCTCGGTCCTGGCATAGTTCAAAAATAAGGACAAGCAATGATAGTTTGCTTAATGTTTCCTAATTCAGACTAATCAAAGTTCAATAATCAAGCCTATACTCGGTAAAATGGTACCATTTGTGTTCTTTCTGAAAGCGGGGTTATATGAACCGGGATTGTCAGCACTCATCACTGCATTTCCTGCCGCATCCCGCTCTACATCAAGCAATGATTGCAATGGAGTTACCTGATTATAAACATTTTGAATGTCTAAAAAGAGATTAAGTGTCCACTTTTTAAAGTACCACTTTTTGTCAATTCTGATATCAAGCTGGTGAAATGCCTGAATACGTTCTGAATTCAGTCTGCTATAATCAGGGATACCGGTGCGATTAACATTCCAAATTGAAATTAACATGGAGTTTTCGATATCATAAGGCGTGTATGGTAAACCTCCCGACAATCTAAATCTTGCACCCAATTCCCAATTTCGTTTGAATTTCTTTCCACCGGTAACACTAATCAAATGGCGGCTGTCCCAGGATGATGGGACATAAACGCCATTTTCACCGGCAAATTCGCTTCTCAAATAGGTATAAGCAAAAATTCCATAAAACCCTTCGTATAACTTCTGCTGTATTAAAAATTCAGCTCCATAAGCTCTTCCAAATGAATTGCTATTCACTTCTTCATTGCCGATTACACCAAAATCAGCACCCAGATTAGCCAAACTAATTCCCTTATCAACCGACATGGGGTAATTATCATAATACTTGTAAAATCCTTCTACTGTAAACACGGTATTTCTGGAGTCTAAGTTGTACTCCAATCCTGCTACCAACTGTTGATTTCGCTTGTATTTCAAGCCGTTGTTTCGGTTAACAAGTATGCCGTTTTCTCTATAACCAAGAATGGTATAAGTAGGTAATTGAAAGTAAACTCCGGTATTAAAATTAAAACTCAATTCCGGAGTGATACTGTAACGAGCTGAAATTCGAGGAGAAAACTGTTCGATAGGATCAGATACATCTGTGCTGTAGGAACTTCCATCCATTCTGAAACCTGCGCTGAGGGTTAAACGTTCGGCTAAGAATGTTCTACTTACCTGAGAAAATGCCCCATACTTATGCAAATCAAGTTCACTGTAGAAACTGAGATTCACAATGGTATCTAGTTCATAGGAATATAAACCAAAACGTGAATCATTATTGTAACGGGCATACTCATAATTTACACCAAAATTCAGCTTCCATCCATTTCTCCAATAACTGCGATTCTCAATGCGGAATTTATTTTCCATTTCCTGAGAAACGTAATCCAAAACTTTAGGTTCAGATTCAATATTATTTTGGTGCTTAAAGGCTTCATTATTCAACATATTTCGACTCGCTACAAAAGTCCACTTGCTTTTCTGTCTGAAATGATCCCATTTAATTCCGGTTGAATAATTCCATTGTGAATTTACCGAAAGAAGATCGAGCAAATAACGATTATCTAAATAATCATCTGCTTCCGTATCATTGGCAATGGCGGTGTTCAATGCAAAATTGTCGATGGCACCCAGTCCGAGAATGGTAATTTCATTCTTTTCATTAATTCTGGATTTCCATTTAAATTGGAAATCATTGTAAGTGGGTAAAAAAGGAAAATTAAGAACTGCAAAAAGATATTGAAGGTAACTCCTTCTTGCCGATAATAATATACTTGAATTGGGGCCCGTTGGGCCTTCCAAAGTGAGCCCAATATCAGAAGAACCGACTACCATATTGGCAGAATATCGATCTTTTCTGCCCTCTTTAAATCCAAATTCAAGAACTGAACTTAAAGCGTTTCCACGATTGGCAGGAAAAGCCCCGGAATAAAATTCAACATTATCAATAAAATCAACATTTATAAGTCCAACCGGACCACCACTCGCCCCTTGAGTAGCGAAGTGATTGATATTTGGAATTTCGATTCCATCAATATAGAAACGGTTCTCATTAGGTGCCCCCCCTCTAATGATGATATCATTTCTAAAAGTTGGAATACTGGCCACTCCCGGTAAACTCTGAATTGCCCTTGAAATATCTCGGTTTCCACCAGGATTGCGCTTTACCTCATTAACACCGATTTTCCGGACAGATAAAGGAGCTTCTTCCCTGTTGGCGTATGAAGTACCAACGATTT
>JBDNHP010000236.1:0-10515 GCA_041688765.1 Flavobacteriales bacterium | reverse complement strand
GAATGCACCCATTTCCGAGGAAGAATACAATTAGAAGATTTATAATTTCAACAAGAGAAACATCCTACCCAACCCGCCTTCTCTCCCCCGCCTCCTTTACACATTCCGCAAAAGAACGGCCTTCCGCTTTGCTTCTTGCCCATGAAGGGAGATCAAAATACTCAAATGCGGTGCGTTCAAAGGGGTTTTTCTCTAATTCTTGAAGTTGTATTAACAGCTCTGCAAAACGCTCTTTTTCATCTGACTGTTGACGCTTGTGCAGACTTTGATTTATGAATTCTAAAAATACATACTCAAATTCGTAGGCTCTCTCGCGGGTTTGAAGGTAGCGCTGGGTGGATCGCAATGCATAGGGCAATAAACTCTTATTACCCAACTCAAGATGAATGATAAGGAAAAACAATTGTGCAAAGCAATGGATGTCCAAACTTTGATCTATTCCAATATTATTGAGTAACTGATTGAGCCATTTAAGCGCCTCATTATATCGGCCGGCACCAAAGCATACCAAAGCAATGTTAAAATAGAACTGAGCCTTGCGCAATGCGCTCAAGCGGTCTTCAAATTTGAATAGCCCTTCTTCTATAGCAGGGAGGGCCTTAATGCCCTGATCAAAATTTCCGGAATAAATGTACAAGGCTAACTCGAGGTTCCCGGTAGTGGCAAATATTCTAATTGATAAATCTTCCGTCATGCTCTCTGCCATGCGATCTGGCATTTTGCGCACTTCTTGGAGCAATTTGAAAGAGCTGTCATATTCTCCCATTTGCATTCCAACATAAATTGTATTGGTGAGAACAGAAAGGTAAATGTCCGGTTCTTCTGCAAAAAAGTCTAAATTATCTGAAATAGATTGGAGGTTAGACTTGAGATGTGGCAATGAGTTTTTATAGTCGTTGAGGCTGTAATAATAAGCACTCATTAAATGATGGTAGAGATAGGTATTTTCAACCGTAGACGCCAATTGACCGGCACCCTCTCCCAAGCATTTTAAATCGTTTTTAAACATGGCTGCTTCTTCCGCCGAACGAGCCCGGCCTTTTTTATACATACGATTGAACACCAAACTTTTTGCATGCCAAAGCAAATGAAATTCATCAAGCTTGCTGAGTAAATAGAGGTCATTTTTCCGGATACCATTTAGCATTTCTTCGTTTACATCCTCATAATTTTTACGTTCCATCATTCGCTTTTCCCACTTAGAAATTTCGAGCAAGGTGCTCCATTGTTCTAAGTCTTCTGCCAGTTTTCGAGCGCCTTGTAAAATCTTGAGAGCTTGATCATACAAGGATTTCTGATAGAGAATTTCGGCATAATGGATTTGACGTTTCAATCGGGCATCGGCAGAACTATTGGAATGAAAAGCATCCAATGATTTTAACACTACGTTGTATAGTCTATTCTTCGTTATTGGAAATCGTTGCGCAAAGGCTTCCTTTCTAAACTTAGTGAGGATCTTTTCTTCATCATACTCTTCTTGCTTGGCAATAACATCAAATAGCAATTGATAATTTCCAGAATCGCCGGCCATATTCTTAGAAGTGTGCAGCTTGAAATACCGTTTTTCGGGCTTGGTCATGGAATGAATAAGCCTGTGTAAATGGTCGGAAGACTTGTTAGCCATAGTGATGAGTATTTATCTTTCAGAAATGTAATGAAAGGGATCTCATCCAGCAATAATAACAGCTCTAAACAGTATAATTAATA
Source organism: Flavobacteriales bacterium (assembly GCA_041688765.1). Taxonomy (GTDB): domain Bacteria; phylum Bacteroidota; class Bacteroidia; order Flavobacteriales_D; family Sanyastnellaceae; genus JBDNHP01. Next base: position 8,808 of record JBDNHP010000236.1, on the reverse strand, counting down.
TACATCTCTAACAAAAAAGCAGGCACAATGGCCTGCTTCACAATATTCTTGGGTAGAATTAATTACTGTCCGTTCTTATCCTGATTTTCTTCGCTATCATCGTCATCGTCATCATCATCAGTGATACCGTCACCATCATCAACGGGACGATCACCGTCACCGCGCTGGCCAATACCACCTGAGCTTTGCTCGTCTAAAGAATGAATATCATTATAGAGCACTTCTTCATGACGAAACGTAACATCTAACTCCTCAGGGCATGACTCTGTGAGTTCATACTTCTCGCAACCGCTGAGAGCGAGTACAAAAACCAGCAGAATGAATATGTTTTTTACGCTGCGCATATACTTTATGGCTAAAACCAAATATACGACAATTTTGTAGATAACCAAATTTATGACAAAGAAATTGTCCAGGTTAATGGGATTTTTATTTTAACCACGGTTCCCAACACTATGCCTTCATCTGATATAATATCGGTTGGGCCCTCAAGTCCGGCGTCTTTTCCTGTCATTTTTTTAATCAAATCTAGTCTTCCCTTGGTAATATTCATACCCTGAGAAATGTGAGTATCATCCTCTATTTTATTCTTTAAACTCGCCGCTATCCCAATACCATTATCGGTTATTGTAAAAACAACCTGATCGTCCTTTTCCTCTGTAACTTTCAAAGTAACTTTTCCTCTGTCACCTTTGGGCAAAATTCCATGCCAAATACTGTTTTCTAAAAAAGGCTGCAAAAGCATGGAGGGCACTCTTATATTTCCGGCATCTACCTCATCATCTACCTCAATTTCGTAATCAAACTTATCCTGAAAACGCATGTGCTCCAATTGCAAATAAAGCTCTAGTCGGTCGAGCTCTTCTGAAAGACTGGTATGATTTACTTGAGAGCTGTCGAGGTTTTTTCGGATCAATCTCGCAAAGGATGCGAGGTACTTATTTGCGCTGTGCTTGTCTTGGCGATTAATGTAATACTGAATTGAATTAAGCGCGTTAAAAATAAAATGACGATTCATGCTAGAATTTAGACTTTGCTGTTCCAAGGTCAGAAGCTTAGATCTCAATTCAAACTTCTCTTTCTCGAGTTCTGTGTAAAGTCTTTCCTTACGTCTTTTCAAGATTAACCAAGCCAAGCCAATTAATAAAAGGGCCGACAATAAAATAAACCACCATGTTTTCCAGAATGGCGGAGAAACGCTCAGTGAAATGGAATCCGCCTCACTCCAAATGCTATCTTTTCCACAAGCTTGAACTAAAAAAGTGAAATCGCCATCAGGCAAATTGGCATAAGTAGCAAATGGTGTTTCGGTAAGTGGCTGCCAGTCATCATCAAAACCATCGAGTTTGAAACGATAATAGACTTCTTCCGGATAACGATGCGAAATAGCATTAAACAGAAAGGTAAAGTGATTCTGGTTGAAGGGTAAATTCAACCCCATAGGCAAACCGCTAAGCCAATTCACGGAATCAGCTTTGTTACTCCAATCAGTGGGACTCAAGTTGAGGCGAACATCTGTAAGGTGGGCTGCAGGAACAGGAAGATCTACAAGCTCACTTAGGAATGTACCGGTATGCCTCATCAATCCAGCAGTTGTTCCAAACCAAAGTGTACCATCCTTTTCATAAAAGGAGGCATTCATATTAGTTTCCAAACTTCCCAAACCATCATTCAAACCAAAATGATACACTTTTTTAGCTGCTCCTTTCACTCCGGTAATAAGATAAAGTCCATTATTAGTGCCTGCCAACATCCCTTCGGGCAGTGGTTGTAGAAAATTCACAAAATTGCTGCTGTGATTTTCTCCGAGTTTAATTCTGCTGAAATTGCCTTTATCGAAGAGGTAGGCTCCGTTTTTAGCTCCTGCCCATATTCTTCCTTCGGCATCCTGAGCAAGGCTAGAGCAAGATTCTTCATCATCACTTTCTTCTAATTCAAACCATTGCAAATTGCTATTCGTTTTTTTACAAATTCCACGGGATGTAGCAAACCACATATTTCCCTGAACATCCTGAAAAATCATGCGGATTTTGGTTTCTGTAAGATCTGAACCAGGTAAAACATTCAGGCTATTAGGATCAATAAGATTCACACCGGCTGATGTGCCAACCCACAATATACCGGAAGAATCTTCAAAAAGCGACAATATTTTATTGCTCGCTAATCCATCGCTTTGTTCTAAACTTCTTATTACTCCATTTTCCAAAACACTAAGTCCGCCTGATGTTCCAAACCACATCCTCCCTTTTGAATCACATAAACTGGTCCATACTTTGTCATTTGCGAGGCCCTCTATCCACGAAATATGTTTGGGCTCGGGTCCCATTTTATAAATTCCTTTATCAAAAGTTCCTAACCAAAGATTATTCTCAAAATCTCGAGACATACACATGATTAAGTTGCTGGGAAGGCCTTCCAGATCGGTAAACTGTGCAAATTCATCACCTAAAAACCGAAATAATCCTCCGCCATCACTTCCCATCCAGAGATTGTGTTCATTATCTACAATTGCACAACGTATTTCGGTATTAATCAATCCATTCTGCGCATTGAGATTTGATATTTTACTTTCTGCACTCACATGGCTCATCCCAAGTCTGGATGCTACCCACAATCCACCTTCGAAATCGGAACAAATTGATAGAATTCGATTACTTATCAAACCATTGTCAGCGGTCAATCTGATAGTTGTCTTTTTGTCATTATTAATATAAATTAATCCTCCACCATTAGAACAGATCCAAAGTCCATTTTCTTGCACAATAAAATCAGTAAAACTCTCATCGTACGCTTTATATAATGTATCAATTGAGTTATCATTGATTTCAATTAGGGCGCTGGAAGTGAGAACTATAAATTGATCTTCTTTTTTAAATATTTTACGTACATCTTCCTTTCCAAAAATCCTGTTTTTCCAAGGTTCTACAATATTAGAACCTTCTGGAATCAAGAATATACCTGCTTGAGAAGCCAACCAAATGTTATTTTCGTCATCTTCATACAATTGTTGAATGGCCGTTCGCTCATAGCCCTTTCCGAGTTCAATAATTTTTGTTTCTGTGGAAGAAATGCGAGCAATAGCACCTACTGATCCCGCTGCCATCTCACCGCTGCTGAGTTCTAAGAGGCAATCAATTTGATCAAAATTAAATCCTTCGTCGGCGGTATATTGCACAAATTCTCTTCCATCAAATCGACTTAATCCTCCTAAAGTTCCAACCCATAAATACCCGTGTTTATCCTGCGCTAAACTCCTAACTTGCGAGTGAGTAAGCCCCGATCTTACATCATAATTTCTAAATCCATAGCGTTGGGCTATAGAGGAAATTGAGACAAGAATAAAAATGAGAAAAAAGAAAATCCGCATACCTTTAAAAGGGTTGAATGCGATCGAGTAATATACTCAATTTTCTTCTAGAAACAGGAATAAGATCTCCGTTTCGCATCACTGCCATGTGGCCTTCTGTGCGGTTATATCCTTTTAAAAACTTCATATTAATAAGGTGTGCTTTATGAACCCTGCAGAACTGGTTTTCGGGCAGATGATCTTCATATACTTTTATTGTTCGGGAAGAAATAAATTTGCGACCATCATTCAAAAATATGCTGGTATAACTCTCACTCGCTTCGAGGCGAAGTATGTCATCATAACGAACCACTTCAAGTCCGTCACGAGTGGGAACCGACATTTCTTCGTTTCCGCTCCCAATGCCCATTTCAACCAGCACTTTGCGAATGGTACTTACCACGTCGCCAGAATCCGTTTTAAGGGCTATTCTATCTCGAACTTTAGCAACTGCCTGCTCCAACTCAGAAATATCGATTGGTTTTTGCAAATAGTCAAGGGCATTTGAACGAAATGCTTTTAAAGCAAACTCACTATGCGCTGTGGTGAATACAACGGAAAATGTTCTGTTTTCTATGTTTTCGAGCAAACCAAAGCCATCTGTTTTTGGCATCATGATATCGAGAAAAACAAGGTCGGGATGATGTTCTTCAATTAACAAAAGTGCAGAGGCAGCATCCGAAGCAGAGGCAATTATTTGCACATCCGGGCAATATTCCTGAATCAACATAGCGAGATTCTCTCGGCAGTGCATTTCATCATCAACAATTAGTGCTCTTATGGTCATGAAGTTCTAATTTATAGCTATAAGTTAAGAAATGATTAACAACGGTTTTCGGAATTTTTCTTAACGGTACCTTTACGCTTCCGAAATGTCGGAATTGTAGCTTGAGTGTTTTTTGAAACCCAGAAATTACTTGGGAGGAATTATTTGATACCCATTGAAGGCGAATGACTCATCTTTATAGAAATCACTTATGGATGCTTGAATTTATCTACAAATTCCTGGGTTCTGGCTCGAGCAATGGGAACTTCAGATTTATCGCTTAATATAGCAATATGCCCATCTTCTGATCGATACTCCAATACTTCCGAAAGATTAATCAAATGACTTTTATGCACTCTCATGAAGAGTGTTGGATTTAGAATTTCCTCATAAGTGCCCAATGGCCTTGAATCCAACAAGCGTTTTCCATCTTTGGAGAAAAGATAACAATGATTTCCACTAGCTTCAATTCGAATTATATCGTTTATGGCCATCACTTTAAAGCCTTTTCCGGTTGCAACAGAAATTCTGATCGGCCAAACATTCCTCACCATTTCATTGAGTCCCATTAATCGCTGATGGTAATCTTCTCTGAGCTGCTCATCTTCATTGAAATTCCCTTGCTGAGATAAGACCTTATTTACAGCAGAAATCAATTCATCTGAATCAACGGGTTTGAGAAGGTAATGAACAGCATTTGCCTGAAAAGCCCTTATGGCGTAATCTTTAAAAGCAGTAACAAAAATAACCTGAAGATCGGTGTCCTGAAGTTGCGCTAATAAATCGAAACCCTCTGATCCGCTGGGCATACGAATGTCGAGAAAAAGTAATCCGGGCTTTAACTTTTTAATTTTTTCAAAAGCCTCCGTTACTCCCCCGGCTTGATCAATAACATTGATGTCCGGACAAAATTCTTCAAGCATCATGCGCAGATTTTCTCTTGCATGAAGCTCATCATCAACAATTATTGCTTTAAGTTTGGCCATTGCGGAGTGCAGCTTTGTCTTAATAATTCGGTTCTTTGACCTCCCATTTCCAGAGTTCATCCTGTTTTTATGGGTGTCAAAAGGTCAAATTCGCCGGCTCAAACGTACGAAATTGAATGCTGTACTGAAACTTTAGACGCTATAATTCGTACAGATTAGCAGTAACAGAATTATGGTATTCAACTTTTTCAACCCATTAAAAATTAAAGTAGATCATGAGCATGCATCTATTAATGTGACGTATCAACGGCACAGTGATATGGCATATTATGATATCTGCGATACTTCAGGCCGCGTAATCAGAACCGGAAGGCTCCACAAGAGAGGGGCCAAGGTTGATCTAAAAGAACTAAAGCCTTCGCAATATGTGTTGCTGATTCTGGACGGCTCACATATTGAGCGTCGACTGTTTAGTTTCTAAACTGATTGAGCCATTGAGCGAGATAATAAGAAGCTTGTTCCGGTTTTTCCCATTGACTCATGTGCCCGGTTTTCTCAAGAATATAATGTGAAATGGAGGCTTCACTTTGGATCTCCCACAACATTTCTGACAAAGGCAAGCGGCTGTCTTCATCTCCCAACAAAAAAGTAATTGGGATTTTTAATTGTTTAATGAATTTAGTGTGATCCTTTCGATTGCGCATCGCCAATAAACAATTCTCAATATTAGAACTGGATATTTTATTGGAGTCGGCAATGAGTTGATTAATAAGTTCAGCTAGATTTACTTTGTTACTCTCTGCAAAAAGTGTCCGAATCATGGTGCCGATGTACAATTCCTTATTTGCATTTAAAGCTTCAATTGCTCTTAATCTATTCGCTTGTTTAATGGGGCTGTCTTTAGCTGATGTTGAATGAAAAAAGCAAATCCCCGTTGTTTGTTCAGGAGCCATTGTTGCCATTTCTACAGCAACATATCCACCCATTGAATGACCAACAATGATAAGACTCGGATTTCGAAATTGCTCATTAATCTCATTTAATAAATCAGATGCATTTTCCTTAATAGATGGCTTGAATTTGCTGGGGTTATTTCCATGTCCGGGCAAGTCCGGAACAAAAACCTCCATGCCTGCCGGAATAGCCGATAATAATGGCTTCCACATGCTTTTATTCTCCATAAAACCATGAATTAGCACTATCAATTCTTTAGACTTATTTTGCATTTTTATTGCTCTGAATTCTGTTTGCTATTAGCATTTACCAGTCCGGCCTTTCTAAGAACTCTTCTGCCTGTTTAGCATAAAAACCCTTTTTTGAAACAATTATTTCGAGCAACTCTTCTGCCTTCTCTTTTTTTCCGCTGACATAATACGATTTTGCTCGATACCACTGGCTTTCATCAACAAACATGGCTATGGTATTGGATTCTGCTTTGCCAAACAAAACAGCAGCTTCATCATAAGCTCTTTTATGGTATAAACACAATCCACCATAAAACAAAGCATTTACATCATCCGGATAACTTGCTAAAATGGTTTTGAAATCAGCTAATGCCAATCCATAATCCGTTTCAGAAAACCTGGTGATAGCTTGCTCCAAAAATTTTACATAGAGCACTTTCTGTGTTTTACGGTGATTATCATTGTTGTTTTCAACTATTCCAGAAGCAGGAGTGCCGCCCAGTTGAGGTTCCTGTTTTTCGATTGGATTTCTTAGTCCCCGGTAGTCAAAAACTTTGTAGTCTTCAATGTGATAGATGCGGAGGTTCGATTTTTCAATAATAGCCTCTTCTTTTTTTGTGTCCGGAATTTCAAGTTTTTCGGTTTCACGAGACTCCATAAGTGGCAATGGCTGCAGAGTAGCCGGATCGAGCTTTTGAACAAAATTCTCTTCAATATTTGCCATAGGTGAAGATTCTGTTCTTGAAATCAAGACTGAAACAGAACTATCGCTGGTTCTAACTTCTTCAATAATTATAATTTCTTTATCTGGCTTTAAAATTTCTGAAGGAATGACTTCGATTTCTGTAATAGGAGCGAAAGTTTCATGCTTTTCTTTGTTGAGTAAAAAATAGAGAAATGAGCTCACAATTGCAAGTCCAATAGCTACAGTAAATAATTTATTAAAATTACTTCTTTTACTAGTTATATTGAATTGCTGGCTCCAATCCGGAATTGCTTGATAACCTTCAACGGCATCGCGCAAAAAGGGATCATCGAGCATACGTTTTTCAAAGTTGTGTTGCTCAACTGAATTCATTCGCCCTTCCACATAGCGTCTGATTTCAGGAGTGAACAAGTCCTCTGCTATGTTCTTATTCGGTTTCATGGTTTCTTTCTATTGCCAAACGAAGGTTTCTTCGTCCGTTTTGAAGGAAGCTTTTGACTTCCATCAGGGTGTATCCTGTTTTTTCTTCAAGCTCTTTATAACTCAGTCCATCGAGATAAAATAATTTGATGCAAATTTTCTGATCCTCATTTAGAGATTCTAGCGCTGCTTCCATCGTTTGGAGCATAAACTCTTGCGAATCCTCTTCTTCATGCATTTTCAAGCCTTCGAGGTCTTCGGCATAAACTTTGGAACTAGCTCTTAGCTGCATCAAACAGTGATTTTTGAGAACCACATACAACCAAGATTTAAAATTCCGGGGATCATTTTTTAGAAGTTCGGATTGCAGTTTGGCAAAAACCTGCATCACAGCATCTCTTGCATCATCGGTGTTTTTGAGATATTTCAGGCAAACTCCATAGGAAAGGCCGGAATAGCGGCGAAAAAGTTCGTCCAGCCACTCCGGTTTTCCAGAAGTCTTGTAGTTCTCAAGTACTTCCACATCACTGAGTTTATGTTTGGGTTTGCCCAAAAAAATCATTCCTGAATCTTTTTTTCTTTGCGGTTCTTAAGGTATTCGATTCTGCTAAGCTCGGCGATTTTTTGATTATAAAAATCAAAATATGTTTTAGTTTCAACGGCAATAACTCCTCCAGTAGTATCTCCATACTTAGCTGGCAATCCGCCGGTGTAAATGGATACAGAAGCCATTGCTCCACCTGGGAATCCCGCCAATCCCCGATTCACTTTTACTCCGTCAATCAAATATAAAACGGAACTGCCTCTTGATCCCCTGAAATACAATTCATCACTGTCTTCCTTCTTAGTTATTTCACTACTCATTGAGGCAATAAGTGCAATGGGGTTTTTGGCGGCAGGGCTTTTAGAAAATTCAGCACTTCTGATTGTCATGATGTGAGTGTCCTCCGGATCAATGAGCTTGTCTTTCTCCGTCTCCACAACCGCTTCACCAGTAATCACTACGGTATTCAAAGTCATTGTAACATCCTTTACGATTTTGATTTTATCGGGATCTACAATTACATCATTCACCACATGATCATGATAGCCAATGGAACTAAATTCTAGCGTATAAGTTCCGGCATTTAATGGCTTAATGCGGTACTTTCCGTTTTCATCTGCTGATGAACCAATTTGGCGATCGCCGATATTAACGAATACGTTTACGAAAGGAAGTGGGGCTCCGTTTTCGTCAAAGATTTTGCCTTGAATTTCACCATAACGCTGAGCAAACGAGGTGAAACTAATCAAGGCGAAGATAATAAACAGGCTCTTTTTCATGGCTTTGAATTTTGTTTGTGTATATAGGATGCCATTAATTCAGGAATTCCACAAAGGCGAGCGAAATTTATTATTCATAAAAAAGAGGCTATCTCGAAATCCAAGATAGCCTCTACTATTTTTAACTGGAATAATAT
>JBDNHP010000235.1:0-3521 GCA_041688765.1 Flavobacteriales bacterium | reverse complement strand
TATTGAAGTGCTTCACACCATCCGTCAACATGGTATTGCAAAACGGACAACCCGTAGCTATCACCTGCGGTTGCAATGCGAGTGCTTCTTCACTGCGTTCAACATTGATTTCTTTATCCCCTTTTTCAGCCTCTTTAAACATTTGTGCGCCCCCAGCTCCGCAGCATAATCCATTGGCTTTACTGCGTTTCATTTCTACTAATTCCGCATCTAGTTTTTCTAAAACTTCACGGGGTGCTTCATAAATATTATTGGCTCTACCCAAATAGCAAGGATCATGAAAAGTGATACGTTTACCTTTAAAAATGGAACCGTCTTTACTGCGGATTTTTCCCTCCTTAATCATACGATTGATCAGCTGCGTATGATGCTCAACTTCATAATTGCCGCCTAATCCCGGATACTCGTTTTTGAGAATATTGAAACAATGCGGACAAGCAGTTACGATTTTCTTTACGCCATAGGTATCAAGCACAGAAATATTATTGATGGCTTGCATTTGAAACAAAAACTCATTTCCAGCCCGCTTTACAGGATCACCCGAGCAGCTTTCTTCCTGTCCTAAAATAGCAAATGAAATTCCGCAATGATGTAATATTTTGGCAACCGCTTTGGTGATCTTTTTGGCCCTGTCGTCAAAACTACCGGCACAACCCACCCAGAATAACACTTCCGGCATTTGGTTTTCGGCCATGCACTCTGCCATTGTTCTTACTTTGAATTCCATCGCTTTTTCTGTAACTTTTACCGAAACCAATTATTCGTTAATCCAATTAGCGCGATCTGCAGCAGGAAATGCCCAAGGCGCGCCATTGTTTTCCACATTATTAAACATTCCGGTGATGGAGTCGGGCGCTTTAGATTCTTCCATAATCAGATAGCGACGCAAATCCACAATAATACTCAATGGATCGATGTTTACCGGACAAGCTTCTGTGCAAGCATTACAAGTCGTACAAGCCCAAAGTTCTTCTTCGCTAATATAAGTCCTCAACAATGATTTCCCATCTTCTCCAATGGCTTGTTTCAGATCAATTTGTTTTCCAACTTCTTCTAGTCGATCGCGGGTATCCATCATAATTTTACGTGGACTCAACAATTTGCCAGTCAGATTTGCGGGACAAACCGAACTGCATCTTCCACACTCCGTGCAGGTATAAGCGTCCATCAATTGTTTCCAACTGAGATCCTGAACATCTTTCGCTCCAAATTTATGTGGGACGGCATCAGCCGGGGCCGCCGCATAAGGATCAGCCGAAGGGTCTAACATCAGTTTTACTTCTCGTGTTACGGCTTCAAGATTATTGAATTCGCCTTTAGGTTGGAGGTTAGAATACCAGGTATTGGGAAAAGCAAGAAAGATATGGAAATGCTTGGAATACGGCCCATACACGAGGAAACTCAAAATTCCTACAATGTGAAACCACCAAAAAAATCGCTCAGCAAAAATGAGATTTTCAAGGCTCATTCCAGAATATAATCCTTGTAAATATTGACTCACCGGAAATGAACCTGCTTGAGTGTAATGTTCAGCGTTGCCGCTCTGTAGCAATGCATCGCAGGCATTCATACTCAACAATGCGAACATTAAAAGAATTTCAACCGTTAGAATAATATTAGCATCACTTTTTGGCCAGGATTTCATTTCGGCCATTTGAAAACGCTTGATGTTTAGAACGTTTCTTCGGAGGAGAAAAACCACACAAGCCAATACTACAAGGGCGGCTAATACTTCAAAAAAACCGATCAGAAAATCGTAAAAAGACCCTAGAAAAGACAACACTCGGTGACTTCCGAAAACACCATCAATCAAAATTTCAATAACTTCAATATTGATGAGAATGAAACCTACGTAAATGAGCAAATGAAAAAATGCCGCTACCGGATTGCCCCCCATCTTACTTTGCCCCAGTGCCACTCTGATCATGGTTAACCAGCGCTCCGAGGGATTGTTATTGCAACTTAAATCTCTACCAAGAAGAATGTTGCGGCGTATAGCTAAAATTCTGCGACTGAACAAAAACCCGGCAGTACCCAGAATTACAATAAAGATCAGACTTGAAATCATTTATTCTCTTTGAGTGCTTTTTCTAATTGTTCCAGTTCTTTTTTGGAAAATTTCTTTTGCTCTTTTTTTCCGAAAACAGAGAAATGGATATATCGATCAGGATTGAGCTCCATGTCTTTTAGTAGATCTTCCAGTTGTTTGGTTGATGCCACTAATTGATTATGCAGCGAATCATCATTAATTAACAATCCAAGGCTACCTTCCCCTGAATCTATTTTGCCCATCACCGAATTGAGGCTAATCATAGCTTCATCAGCCATTCTGAGTGTATGAGCGATATTCAATTTTGCCAAAGAATCACTGAGTGTTTCAAAATTACTTATAACACTAGTAATCTTTTCATTGTTCGCTTCAAGGTTGGCAGCTATCGAATTTACATGATCGAGAATACTCCTAACTCTAACTCTACTTTCAGCAATGGTAGAATCAATGCGAATGGAAGTTTTCTCAAAAGTCTTCATTGAGTTCTGAAGACTTTCGAATGTTTTCGGGATACCTTGAGTTGCCTCTGCACTGAATACAACTCTTAAATTTTCAATCACTTCATCAATACCGGCAATAAGTTGTTCTGTTTTGATTTTCAAAGGTTCTAATTCCTTGCGTAGCGCTGTTGCTATGTCTTCTTCACGCTCTGCTCTCAATTCCGATCCAATCTCAGCTACAACTTCACTTTTACCCAAAACAAGTTCAATTGCTTTGGATCCAAAAAAATCGGACGAGATTATTTTTGCTTCACTGTCTTGGGGAATTACCAAATCTTTATTGTTGATAGTGAAGAATACTTTCATATTCCCGCTTCCATCTTCATGCAATTGGACTGAAGACACCAACCCAACCTTCAAACCTCTGTATACCACAGGATTAGCCTTTGTTAAGCCATCCACTTCATAATAAATAGCGTGATACTCACGCCCTTTCTCGAAGAGGTTAACACCTTTCAGGTAATTAATCCCGATTATCAGCAACGCAATAGCTGTAAAAACAACAGCACCAGCCTTGAACTCTTTTGAGAGCTTCATCAAATTTTATTTCTTTTCGAGACGAATAGCTTCGCTCAATTCAACCCTATCTTTACCCTGAAATGCTATCACAAAAGCCCCATCAAAGCCCAATTCTCTGGCTCTGCCTAGATTCTTTTTTGCATTTTCATAGGATTTAGTACAGCCTGCGCTGTACTTGTACAATCCATTGCTAAGATACTCTTCTACGCGCAGTAAGCCTTTGAAATTACTTGGACTTTTTTCCACTTTTTTTGAATAACTGATCAATTGTACTTGAAAACGCAGACTCTCAGCGCATTCTTCCCAAATCATTCCATCCCCCTTTTCCGTTGAGACGTCTTCTGATTTTATTGGCTTTGGCTTTTCTACAACGGGCCCACTTGGCTTTGGATCCTCAGGCACTTCCACCTCAGAAATGGTACCGTCCAGCTCCCCTTTGTAATCGCGAAAAG
>JBDNHP010000234.1:0-4514 GCA_041688765.1 Flavobacteriales bacterium | reverse complement strand
TTATAGCTTTTGAGTTTGTGATCAATGCAAATTCAAGCAAGGAATTGAAGGGCAGAACATTTAATTTAATTCTTATTCAATCCTTGGCCAACGGGCTTTGGATACACTGTTTTATCAGTTCCTGGTTATGGCTGTCACTGGTTTTTCTCTTACTACTTTGTGTGGTTAATTTCCTAATTATCATTGAAAATCCTGGACTTAAATCTTGGAGAAACTATGCATGGTCGGTGTACGCAGGTTGGACTGCTGTTGCCACAGTGGCCAATGCTTCCATTGTATTGGTAAGTGTTGGCATAGAGGCCGAATCGGAACTCACTTATAGATTTACTTGCGTAGGAGTTGCTTTTTTAACAGCTTTTGCCGCAGTAAAAATCAAAAGATATTGGATAATTTTTCCTGTGGTTTGGGGATTATTTGGCATTGCAATGAGTCATTACGAAGTGGCAAGTATGTATTATCCTGCTATTATGTCGGCATTCTTTTTACTGTTATTTGCCTTGAATCGCATGGTTAGAACACTGCGGTTTCCAGAGAAATCATAAGTATTTCATCCAACAGCAATCTAATAGGTCGGTGAGCATGTGCAGGCATAATCCTATTCCAATGATTCGGGTTTTAGGATGAAAGAGCATGGCAATATATAAGGGTTGCACAAACCAGGAATGGAGAGGGTGGAAGCCAATACTGCATCGTTCCGGATCAAACATAGGATCGGCTAAAAGATGATCTAGGTCAACGGCCATGGTTGCAAGCATAATCATCCAAGCTTGTTTCCATTTTGATGGAAAAAGGAAGTAGGCCAAAATGCCGGGCATTCCGAGGTGAAGAAAATAATGGACAAAGTGACGCATTTCGGCTGCAACTTAGTGAAAGTACTTCGCATTTTGAATGAGCAAACTTCAAAAGAATGGCCCCTCGGATTTCGCAGCGTTTAAATGGTGTAAGATTTTAACTTTTTGGACTTCAGGGAAACGCCGATCCTCTTTCTGCGCTAATCTGCGAAATCTGCGAAATCTGTGGGAGATTCTTTCTAATCTGAATTGCCAAGCTTTGGACGATCGATCCGATGCAGGACAAACTTCAAAAGAATGGTCCCGCTGATTTCGCAGCGTTTAATATGGTGTAAGATTTTAACTTTTTGGAGTTCAAGAAAATGCCGAGCCTCTTTCTGCGCTAATCTGCGAAATCTGCGGGAGATTCTTTCTAATCTGAATTGCCAAGCTTTGGACGATCGATCCGATGCAGGGCATACTTCAAAAGAATGGTCCCGCGGATTTCGCAGCGTTACATTAGTTGAAACTTTAAGTAATGTTATTCCCCATGCGTTTAAGAATGGAGAAATTGGAGTGCGACACCATTTGGGAGCTCAGGGATAGTGAATAACCCGGAACATATTGCAGGCATTTGCAACTTTGATTCCTTAAACTTGTTATATAGGAGAATGAAATCGCCCAAAAAATTGAAATGATATGAGAAGTATCCTAATTTTGTGGGCTTGTGTGCTATCGGCCTGTGCCCAAAGCCAAGACGAAGTTCTAGTGGAACAATCAGAAAAAGTAATTATGTCAGAAAATACAGAAGTTGCCACATTGGGGGCAGGATGTTTTTGGTGCGTTGAAGCTGTTTTTCAGGAATTGAAAGGCGTTAGTAAAGTAGAGTCCGGCTATTCCGGTGGGCATGTTAAGAATCCGGCATACCGAGAAGTATGTAACGGAACTACAGGGCATGCTGAAGTGGTTCAGGTTTATTTTGATCCCACTGTTATAAGTTTTGCTGAAATTTTGGAAGTCTTTTTTGCAGTTCACGATCCAACTACCCTTAATCGTCAGGGAGGCGATGTAGGTACCCAATACAGAAGTGCCATATTTTACCATTCAGACAAGCAAAAAGAACTGGGACAAAAAGCCATTGAAGCCGCCAATGAAAGCGGAGAATGGATAGATCCCATTACTACTGAACTGAGTCCTTTCAGTAATTACTTCTCTGCCGAAAATTATCATCAGAATTACTTTGCAGATAACTCAAATCAGCCCTATTGCTCCATGGTTATCAGTCCAAAAATGGATAAATTCCGCAAACGATTTAAGGAGAAATTGGCTAAATAGGATTGCTGTATCGGTTGGTATAAGTAGATCTGATTGCTGCGGCAACCGAATGAAATTGAAATGAATGCTCAGAGCATAATTTTAATCTCCAGAAGAAGATTAACAGAGCTGAAATCCCTATTAAGTTATTGAATTAGAGAGATTTGAAAGAATAAAAAAAGCCGCATCGTGAAGAAGCGGCTTTTTTGTATCGATTAAAATCTTTTTATCTATTAAAATCCTGATCATCATTGCGATGACGCGGACGATCATTGTTGTCGCGATTGTAGCGATCTCCGCCACCACCACTGTTGCTATTGCCGTTGTTGCCACTTTTAGGACGATCATCTCTGCGATAGCCACCGCCACCGCCGCTGTCACGACTACCGCCACCACCACCGTAGCCACCGCCACCGCCGCCGCCGCCACCATAGCCTCCGCCGCCGCCACCACCGCCGCCACTTCCGCGATCAAAGGTGCGTGGACGATCATAATTACGTGCCGGACGGTCATTGGAGCGCTGTTCTCTTGGAAGTGCTTCTTTAACCACAATTTGAGCACCATCAAAATCTGTCATATTCAAATTTTCAATGGCAGAGCGTGCAGCGCTATCGTCGTTAATCTCAACGAAAGCAAAGCGCTTAGAAAAACCGGTTTCACGGTCCGTAATAACTTTGGCTGAAGCTACTTCGCCAAAACGGCTGAATAAATCGAGGAGGCCCTCACTGGTAGTCCCCGAGCTCAACTTTGCAACAAAAATATTCATGTATAGATGTAATTAATATGCTGCTTAAAAGAACTAACTGCAGCATTCAAACTGAATTTCATAACCGCTAAAGTCCTGTATTGAAGCGTAAATCTAAACAATAGATTCTTCGCTGCAACAATAATAAGTTTTTTTTTAAACTCTCCATTGTAACTAATCAAATCAATGATAACCAGTAGAATAGCTTCTAGTCTTGGATTTGAAAATACAAATCATTCAACCTATTTGGCTAAGTGCATATAGACTAAATGAATTCAAGTATTCATTACTAAAGGCATGACATTCAATACTTTGATTTAGCTAGAAAAGCGATGGCTCTCCAATTCTACTGAAACTACTTAATAAATATCAGTTATGCGGTATTGTTTGTTGTTCATGGAAAAAGAATCTCCGATTTTCTTGCCAAGCATTTCCTTATAAATAGGAGCTTTAGTGCTGATACCGAAGTACTTATTTCCGTCAGCCACAAATTCTTCTAAGCTCACAGAGATGTAAAAAACCATATTATCGGTTTCAACAACGCTTCCGAAATGCACACTATCATGTAATGGTGCATCTACATTTAGTCGTTGTAATAAGTCCATTTCTTCCTGCGCAAAATGAAGTTGGTTGCTCAATAAATTGATTTGCTCATTCATTTCTCCATTGTGAGAAGCTTGCTGGGCGTCATATTGACTTTCATTAAGCAATTTTTCACCCGAACGAAGCTCATCCATTCTATGCTGAAAATCATCAATCAGGTTTTGCTGCTTGCTGATTCCGCTTTCTAAAATTTCCTTTTTTAATTCCGCCTTATTCATAGTTCGATAATAGTTTTGTAGAGGTAAAAAGATGTATTCGTGGACAGAACATGATGATCGTTTTTCCAGTTCATGTTTCGCTTTATCGCCTGAAAATTACATTTTTAAACGATGTATCTGAACAGTTTATTCAGAATAGAAGGTAAAAGCTTGGCTTTTCCATAAGGGCATTTCTATTAATGGCATTCAATACCTCCATTAACTTCGTACAATATTTTTGGACTGATATAAGGAATACCCAAATTTAATCCCCTCAAAATAAATAGTCCGCCCATCACTATCATCAGCATGGGCAGCACTTTTCGAATGCCATTTCTAAAATTGGGACCGGCAAATTGCCCCAAAAATGGTAAGCTAAACATGGCCGGAATGGTACCCAAACCGAAGGCCATCATAATTAAACTTCCCTGCTGCCAATTACCTCCAGATATGGCTGCCCCTGCCGCAATGTAAACCAATCCACAAGGTAAAAAGCCATTGAGTATGCCTATCAATCCCAACATTTCAAAACGATTCGACTTCATCATTGTTCCAAGCGCCCTGCGCATCCAGGAAGGAAAAACAGCATTGCTCAATGAACTGCCAATCTTTCCTATACCAAAATAGCTAAATACAGCAATGAGAAGAATGATAATGCCGGTAATAAGTGAAATCCATTGCTGAAATCCTGCAATATTTAATCCCCAGCCAATACTACCGAAAAGTGCACCAATAAAGGCGTACGTTATAACTCTGCCAAAATTGTAGAACAAAATACCTATGCTTCTTTCGGAATTGGATTTCGTGCGATATGGTAAGGCAAGGGCTATGGGACCGCACATTCCCACACAGTGCAAACTACCTAATAAACCAAGTATGAATGCA
>JBDNHP010000015.1:0-3177 GCA_041688765.1 Flavobacteriales bacterium | reverse complement strand
GTGGTCGCAGTCAAATCAACTCACTGCCGACTCTATTCGCATTCGATCCTTTGATGGTACCATTGATAAATTATTTATGAAAGGGAATGCATTTATTGTTTCTGAAGCCTTACCGGAGCGTTATAATCAGATCAAAGGAAGAGAAATGACGGGTATTTTTATTGAAAACGAACTGCGTAAAGGTTATGTGAATGGAAATGGGGAGACCATATATTTTCCTGAAAATGAAGATGGTACTGCGCAAGAAAAGGGAATAAACAAGGTAGAATGCAGCGATATTATTGTAGAGGTTGACGATAACACCTTACAGCGCATAGTATTTCAGATAAAACCAAGCGGATCGCTAAAGCCTAAATCGCAAATTAATCCCGAAGACCGAGAATTGAAGGGTTTTATATGGCGCTCCAGTGAACGGCCCACTTCAGCATTAGATCTCTACACTAAGCCTGTTCAGTAAGCAAATAATGCGAAGTGCCCAGCAAATGCATGCACCTCTTTGCCAATTACAGCCAGAGCGGCATCATTACCTGCTTCCAGAAATACACGATCCATATAATCAACGATGCGATCTACTTCTGCTTCCTTCATTCCTCTAGTAGTAAGAGCAGGAGTACCTAAGCGAATTCCTGAGGTCACAAAAGGTGATTTATCATCATAAGGAACCATATTCTTATTTACAGTAATATGTGCTTTGCCCAAAGCGGATTCTGCATCTTTACCTGAAATATTATGCGTTCTTAAATCGAGCAGAAAACAATGATTATCTGTTCCACCACTTACTACATGATAACCGCGCTTCACCAAGCCATCAGCCATTCTAGAGGCATTTAGTATTACTTGTCGGCCATAATCCGCAAAACTGGGGTCGAGTGCCTCAGCAAAAGCAACAGCCTTTGCTGCAATTACGTGTTCCAGCGGACCACCCTGAAGCCCTGGAAAAACGCCCCCATCAATAACTGCACTCATCTTTCTGAGTTCCCCTTTTGGTGTTTTTATTCCAAGCGTATTTTCAAAATCTTTGCCCATCATAATCATTCCACCGCGAGGACCGCGAAGAGTTTTATGGGTGGTAGTAGTAATGAAATGACAGTATTGAAGCGGATTATTGAGCAATCCTTTCGCAATCAGTCCTGCAGGATGCGCTATATCCGCCAAGAGAAATGCGCCCACTTCATCTGCAATGGCCCTGAAAGCGGCGTAATCCCAATCTCGGGAATAGGCAGAAGCACCACAAATAATGAGTTTCGGCTTCACTTCTCTAGCCTTTTCGGCCACTTTATCCATTGAAACTAAGCCACTTTCACGCTCTACGCCATAGAAATTGGCTTCATAAAGTTTGCCCGAAAAATTAACTGGCGATCCATGCGTCAGGTGCCCACCATGCGACAAATCAAAACCCAGAATTCTATCTCCCGGTTTTAAAATTGTCATCATTACTGCTGCATTTGCACTGGCTCCAGAATGTGGCTGAACATTAGCCCAAACGGCACCAAAAAGCTCACATGCTCTTTCGATCGCAATTGTTTCAATCTGATCTACAATCTCACAACCCCCATAATATCGCTTTCCTGGAAGTCCCTCAGCATATTTATTGGTGAGTACAGAACCCATAGCGTCCAATACGCCTTGACTAACAAAATTCTCAGAGGCTATAAGTTCAATGCCGCCAGTTTGACGGAGGCGCTCTTTCTCAATTAGATCAAAAATGTTCTTGTCGTGATTCATATTTTCTACAATTGCAGATTGCAAAGTAACGAAAACAAATTCCGGATTTTGCATCGGCTATCAGGCTTATCTTTGTGACCGCTTTTTAAGCCAAATTCGTTGAAATGGATCACAAACATACCAATCGCCTTATAAAAGAAACGAGTCCTTATCTTTTGCAACATGCTCATAATCCGGTTGATTGGTTTGCATGGGGCGAAGAAGCCTTTAATAAAGCAAAGACAGAAAACAAACTCATGCTAGTAAGTCTTGGCTATAGCAGTTGTCATTGGTGCCATGTGATGGAACATGAATCTTTTGAAGACGAATCCGTAGCAGAATTCATGAATAAACATTTTGTGAATATTAAAGTAGATAGGGAAGAAAGACCTGACGTTGATCAAGTGTATATGTCGGCTGTTCAGTTAATGACTCAGCACGGTGGTTGGCCATTGAATTGCTTCACCTTGGCAGATGGTAGACCTGTATATGGAGGAACTTATTTTCCAAAAGATCAATGGATGCACATTTTGCGATCATTGGTTGATATGCAGAAAAATGAGTCGCAAAAAATGAACGAGTATGCTGCCCAACTCACCGAAGGCATAAAAATGACTGAGTTAATTGAGCGGCAAGATATATCGGAGGTATTGGAGCCCGAAGCGCTGCGCAATATGGTTTTCAACTGGAAGAAATCCTGGGATTATCAAAGGGGCGGTCCAAACCGTGCACCCAAATTTCCTCTGCCTAATAATTATGAATTTCTTCTTTCCTATGGCTTAACAGAAAAGGATGATGACGTTTTGAGTTATGTTCAATTAAGTTTGAAGAAAATGGCTCTTGGCGGGATTTTCGATCAGATTGGTGGCGGGTTTTCAAGGTACTCAACAGATGCCCATTGGAAGGTGCCTCATTTCGAAAAAATGCTTTATGACAATGCCCAATTGATTTCTTTGTATTCCAAGGCTTATTCAGTATTCCAAGACCCCCTCTTTAAGTCTGTAGTTGATGAAAGTATAAATTATTTAAATCGCGAGATGAAGGGCAGTTCATCTGCATATTACAGTGCGATTGACGCTGATAGTGAAGGAGTTGAGGGACAATTTTATGTTTGGACGGTAGAAGAATTAAAAAATGTACTCGCTGAGCATTTTGATTTTGCCAGCAAATACTATTGCCTTGATGAGCGCGGACTTTGGGAGCATGGGAATTTGATCCTACTTCGAGATCAGGACAATGCAGAACTAGCGCTTATTTCGGGATTAACGGTGGAACAGATCGCTGAAAAAGCCAAGCTCATTAATAAGATATTGCTTGAAAAAAGGCAGTGTAGAATAAATCCGGGAATAGATAAGAAAGCATTGTGTTCGTGGAATGCGCTCATGATTTCAGCTTATTGTGATGCCTACAAACATCTCGGAAATGCTGAAAATCTGCGCTTTGCAAGTGAAATTGCCCATTGGATTTTGAATG
>JBDNHP010000233.1:0-4389 GCA_041688765.1 Flavobacteriales bacterium | reverse complement strand
GGGAGTGAGCGATAGCAATGGTTGTATAGGTAGTGCTATTGCTTCAATAAGCGAGCCTACCGAACTAAGTGTAACAACTACACAAACTAGTCCTGAAACTTGTGAACTCAATGATGGCTCCGCAACGGTTAGCGTTACCGGGGGACTTGAGCCTTATATTTTAACATGGTCAAACGGCTCTGATGCTTACACTGCCGATGGATTAACAAATCAATCCTATACTGTTAGTGTTACTGATGCCAATGGCTGTGTTGCTCAACAATCTGTATTTATAGAGATAGATTGCGAACAGAGCATTGCTGGCCCGCGTTTGGTAGATGCAGACTGTGGAGTTGAGCACTTGCAAATCAATGATATTGTGACATGCGAATCAATCGAAGGCGCGAGTATGTACCTGTGGAGATTTGAAAGTATTTCGGCTGGTCTTTTGGCGGAGGAATATACTATTGGCGGTAATACTCAATTCATGCTTCAAAATATTCCAAATCTGGTTTATGGAATCACCGTAGAGGTAAGAATTAAAGCATTGGTAAATGATGAGTGGACTGCCTTTGGAGAAACTTGTTTGATTTACATGGATGATGTAGTTCCTTATACTTCGCTTACCAAAGCTGACTGTGGAAGTGCTGATCTTCAACAAGGCAGCATGCTAAATTGCATCAATGTTTATGGTGCAGATTTATATCAATGGATTTTCACCGACTTGGATGGCGCAACCATTACAGTTGAAAGCTATATAAACAGCATTGAGATTGATTTTAACGATGGCTTTGTACCTGGTGGCAATTACACCGTTCAGGTGTTCGCATTGATTGGTGAGATTTGGAGTCAGGAAGGCCTAAGTTGTGAAGTTGGCTTTGGCGATGCTGTTGGCATAAACGAAGAAGGCACAGCTTCACTGGTTATTTATCCTAATCCGGGAAATGGATCAGAAATATTTTTACAAGCCTATAACCTTTCAGAAGAAACTAACGTATCAGACCTTGTGATCTATGATAGCAACGGCAAGATCGTAGAAACATTTGCCCTAAATCATCCGGGAAGGCGTTCATTCAAAACCGAGCACCAATTTAGCTCTAGGCTTTCTGCGGGTATGTACTTTTTAACCTACGAGTTAGGTAACAACAAGTACCAGCAGAAGATGATTGTCAGATGAAATAGGGTGGAGACCATTTAATGGTCAACAAGAAAGGCCTGTGTCACTCAAGTGTGAGCAGGCCTTTCACTTTTTACTTTATTTTAAATTGAACTTCACGGAGAAGAAATTACAGCTTCGATGCAAAACTGTTCTTCGCCAAGCGTAAAGCTTTGCCATTAATAAAAAATTCCATTGTTAAACACTGACTCTTTTTTCTTCGTCTAAAAATGATTTCACATACCTCAAATTCACATAAAATAAAAGGCCTGCTTCACGATAACGTGAGCAGGCCTTTTTATTTAAAATTGATTTCTTTTACTCTATTGGCCAAATAAGGTCAGTTTGCAATTTGTTAGGATCTGTAGCATTACTTGGATCAGTAACATAGCTCTCATAATATGCAAAACGCGGCCTCACCCCTACGCATGTTGCATAAGTCATGAATTTACCCCACTCCGCTTCTAAATTATCATAAGCACCAATATAGGTATGCTTTAGTGCCTTTCCTCAAGGAATTACTCCAATATTTAGTCCATTTTGGGGAGTTGCCACACCAAAATATGGCATTGCCACCTCTAAATCCATTGTTCTGCTTGCCTCATCAAAATGGTGTGAAATGGAGATAGGACTACCTGCCTTACTGAGCTTATTTGCAGCCATATAAGCACCAATTTCTGCATAAGCTGCTGAAAACATTTCCTGAGAAATGGAATCCAATGGAGTTGTAAATCGCTTACCGATGTAGTTCAATTCCTGAATCTCAATAGTTTCTGCTTTAACTATCTCTACCTCAAGAGCTTTCTTAGAAAGAAGTTCTAGTCCAAGCTCAAAATCCTTACCTACCATAGCATCCATTCCTCCCATAAATCCCATGATGACATTAGAAGGAAAACCGTTTCGGCCAAACATTCCCCATGTTACTCTTGTGCTATCACCCAAACTTTCTACCCTCACAAAACCATCTGATTCCGACTCAAAAGGCTTTATAAATTTCAAATGGTAGGTAATTTCAGTGTCCGTTAAAGTTGTTGCCGTCATTTCGCCCTCACCTGTCATTTCAGGATCACCTTTCCATGACCACATGGCACCTGCAGCCTTCTGATTTTCAGAATATTCGGCGGTAATGGAGGAATCACGTTCTTTCCATGGCGACCAATTATTCCAATTGCGGAAATCTGCAATTTGCTCGTACACTACACCTGAACAAGTTGGTATCACTACTGAACGCTCCAGTTTGTAATCTTTCGGCATGATCAGGCCTGCAATTACTGCTACAGCAATCAGGATCACGATCAGAATTAATAATCCTTTGAGGAATTTCATAGGGTTAAGATTTTGGTTTTGAGAGCAAATGTAATTATTTCTCAAAACCATCCTAATGCACTACCCCTTTATGTATCAATAGCTTAGGATTTTGTTTGAAAGAAATGCCTTCAATTCCTTTTCTTTGCTCAAATGTGAAGGCCATGAAATTACCCTTAGAAAATAACATTGTTGTGCTTGGATTGCTCATCTGCACCCTTGCGCTTTTATTTTCTGCTGCAAGCTCTAACAACAAAATTTTAAAAGGGATTTTCAAATTTTTGCCTTTGCTGCTCCTATGCTACTTCATACCGGCATTATACAATACCAGCGGACTAATTTCTGCGGAAGTCAGTAAACCTTTGTACCAAATGGCTTCTAGAGTTTTGTTGCCAGCCAGTTTGGTTTTACTCTGTATTAGTATTGATCTGAAAGCGGTTATCAAACTAGGGCCAAAAGCCTTAATCATGTTTTTCACTGCAACTTTAGGAGTAATTATTGGAGGCCCGGTGGCACTTTATCTGGTTTCATTGATTGAGCCGACTTTATTGGGCGGTGATAGTCCGGATGCGTTATGGCGAGGACTATCAACCATTTCTGGCAGTTGGATAGGTGGAGGAGCAAATCAAACAGCAATGAAAGAAATTGCCGAAGTAAATGATCAACAATTTCCATTAATGTTAGTTGTGGATGTTGTAGTTGCAAATATTTGGATGGCAGTACTGCTTTTTGGAGCTGGGATTTCATCATTCCTCGATAAAAAACTTAAAGCAGATAACAGCTCAGTGGAAGAATTGAAGTTAAAAATTGAAACTTATCAAAGCAGCGTTTCTAAAGTCGCTAGTTTCAAAGACTTGATTACTATAGCAGCTGTGGCATTTGGTGCCGTTGCTTTGTCACATCTACTAGCCGACATTTTGTCTCCGGCTCTTACCAATACTATTGATGCCGAACTAGCTGTTAATCCTGAATCCTGGATGATTTATATTACATCATTTGGTAGCAGTTTTTTCTGGCTTGTAGTTTTTGCCACCATAATTGGTGTTAGCTTATCTTTCACTAAATTCAAGCAATTAGAAGGAGTTGGTGCAAGCAAAATTGGAAGTGTGTTTTTATATATCCTAGTGGCTACAATAGGCATGGAAATGAATATTTTGCAAATGGTTGAAAAATGGTCGGTTTTTAAATATTTGTTTCTCATTGGTTTAATCTGGATGTTGGTTCACATCATTATTCTGATTATCGTTGCCAAATTGATCAAAGCTCCGTTTTTCTTTGTCGCAGTGGGCAGTCAAGCTAACATTGGAGGTGCAGCCTCCGCCCCCATTGTGGCCTCAGCATTCAGCCCTGCCCTCGCTCCTGTTGGGGTATTATTGGCTGTATTAGGCTATGCCGTTGGAACATTTAGTGCAATACTTTGTATGGAGATTATGCGCGCTATCAGTTAAGGCGCTTAGCGTTATAATGAAAATATCCTGGCATCCTTGCTATGCTCATCCATTGCCAATAGGCCATAGATTTCCTATGCAGAAATACGACCTTTTACCGGGAGTTTTGCTGAAGGAAGGCTATATAGCTCATGGCGATTTACATCAACCCGAAGAGATTTCTGATGAATTATTGCTAAAAGTCCATTCTGCAGATTATCTCTGCAAACTCATTGAATTAAGGCTCGATCGACAAGAAGAAAGGAGAAGTGGCTTTCCTCAGTCAACAGCCTTAATCAAGCGTGAAAAAATAATTATGCAAGGCACTGTTGATTGTGTTGATTTTGCTTTTAATGATGGCATTTCACTCAATGTAGCTGGAGGAACGCATCATGCTTTCCGTGATCGCGCAGAAGGATTTTGTTTGTTAAATGACATTGCTCTTGCGGCTGTTTATGCCAAAGAAAAATACAAGCTAGATAAAATTTTAGTTGTTGATCTTGATGTGCATCAAGGAAATGG
>JBDNHP010000232.1:0-5053 GCA_041688765.1 Flavobacteriales bacterium | reverse complement strand
CCTTTAAGCTTTGACTCCATCTTGCGCCTTCAATTTGTTTGATACTGGCAATCCATTCGGCATTTTTCTCAAAATATACCGCAATGCGATTTTCTCCTTTATGTTTTACTATTTTTGCTTCCCAGATCATAACAAACTTTTGAAGTGTTGTTCTTGCCTTCTTATAAGCTTGCCCCATAACGGCAGTCTGTATAAAACCCTATTTTCCCCCTAATTTATTTAAAAATCCAAAACCCTAGCGCAAGCCATTGCAATATAATACATTCCGCTGAAGACTTAAAAAACCAGAAGTAATAATTTCAAAAGCGTATATCATGCTTAAAACAGCCCGTTTTAAGTCCCTTGCAAGCTCTTTCAAATACTCCTCAATCCCTTCCAATCCAAATATTAAGATTTAGGAGCAGATTGTAGGCTATAAACATTAAACCTACATCCGAAGCTGCCCAGTGTTTGTATTTCGTTTGTGAGGATGAAATGAATATTCCATTGGCGTTTTATGGTGCTGTAGTTGTGCTCTATGATAGCTTGTTTTTGATTGCTATGCCCGAACGATAAACTGTGGCGCTATAACGGACAAGTATTATGCAATAAATCAATTAAATAGAACCAATCGATATTATAGGCTCCGTTATAAAGCTATATTATCAATAATACAATACTAATATATTTAGTATTTAAAATAACATAATATAACTACATCAATCCACATCAAAATCCAAACCCCAGCCTGAAACCGGGCCAAAATTGAGCTTTACTGCTAACCCTTTGCAGTTCCGGAATATTCCAACGATCAGGGAAAGTTGAAAATCCGGTATCATTACTATGTGGAATATAGGTGTTTATGGATGGACCTATAACAAGGCGCAAATCTTTATAAATTCTTAAACGGGCATCCAATTGTAATGAGCCGAGCAAATTCCAATCGCTCGACCAATTATCAGCATTTAAAGCACTTACCATGGTTCTTAAATGATACTCCATAGCCTTTTCAGCCCTAAATATTTTGGCAATTCCCCATCCCACTTGCCACCAAACAAGATCATTATTCTCCTTTATACCGGCACTTATTGCACTATAAAAGGATTTTCCACCTGATTCATATTGTATTTTCAAAAATGACAATTCATCAATATCAATTGATAAAAAACGATGACCGTTTTTCACATAGTTGTACAATCCTATTTGAAATCCGTCATCCGCATCATCGGCAATATTCACCAATCCAAATTGAAAACCACTTAGACTTTTACATCGATTAATTAAAGAAAACTGCATGCCATCCAAAGAATCGGCAACATTACAAATTCCACTCATTTGCAATCCTATGAGTCGCCCTTTTGAACGATTACAAATACCGCTGAGCTGTGTTCCATCCGTTTTTCCGGTAGATGAGCCATAAATTCCACTTAGTTGTAAACCTCTGAATTTTCCTTCGCTTGTATTGATGACACCTGCCATTTGCAATCCTGCAATACCCAATTGAGCACTGTTGTAAATCCCACTCATCTGCAAGCCTTTTACATAACCTCCATTCATGTTCCCTGCTCCTGAAACTTGGGCACCATTAGCTCCAAACCTGCTTACATTTGCTAGTCCTGCAATTGCAAGTCCATTCACTCCCCCATTCAAGCCAATTAAAACATCCAATGCCATTCCACTCACCAAAGTTCTTGAATCTTCTTTGCCGGAAGTTCCAATTCCCGGAAGCAATCCTGCCTGAAAAGTAGAGCGTCGCAATGTGCTATCATTCATCATTCTGCGCTTGGAGGCTGCAGAAATAAGATAGCGCCACAGCGGATCGGAATAAAAATCAGGAAGGGAATCCAATGTTACGGAAAGGGGGTATTTATCTACAGGCTTGCTTAAAATTTCCGGAAATATCGGATCTATTCTGAGCATGCTTGCTTCATCCACAATTGGCTTGTTAGAGGGCGTCAAAAACATCCTCAAAATCAAATCATCATCCGATTTTAATTTTACCTTCCCGCTATGATAGCCCTCTTTACTGTGATATAAAACCAAGCCTTGCATCGGATTCTCCAATACAAACCGAAACATCCCATCATCGTTAGTGCTAGCACTTAAGCCTGAAATTTTATCTTTGAGCTTTACACCATCCAGACGCAAACCGGTTTCAGAATCTAAAATTACGCCCTTAATTTCTCGTTTTATTTTCAATTCCTGCTTCTTACTATTGTAGATGTGCAAGTGATTTCCATTCCAGGTGTACTCCTTCCCAAAACTCCCACAAGCTTTATCTAGTAATCCTTTAAGCGATTGTTTCTCAGATTCAATTTTAAACAATTGAGGCCCTTCAAACACAGAGGCTTCTGCCGAAAAATTAAAACTGAGCTCCCTACTCAATTGAATAATTAATTCATCAAACGCATATTCTCCTTGCAATAATTGAACATTCAACTGCTCCATATTGCGCTGTGCATTAACAGATAGAGAACAAACAATCAGTGCTAGCTTTAATAAAATAATTCTCATTATTTACAATTTTCATTGTTAATAATATAAGTATTACCCACTGAAAAATACTGCCATTCCATACTGGTACACATTGCTTCAATTATATTTTCAGGTTCAGGGTTTTCAAAACGAGCTGTGAACCTACAATTCTCAATTACCTTGGTATCCCATGTGATATTGATATCGAAAATAATTTTCAATTCAGCAATAACGCTATCCACAGGAGAATTCATATATATGAGTTCTTGATCCTTCCAATACAAGGGGTTAATGGTTTCAGATAATAATTTATCCGCAAATGTTCCATCCTTCTCCAGCCTCGATTGTTGGGATTTAAGGAGCTCTTTGTAATTATTGCGCTCATCTGATCCGAATTTCACTTTTCCGCTATACACTTCAATTTCCGCCGCTCCGTTCTCCACTTCTCTTATCAGAAAACTGGTGCCCAACACTTCGGTTGTAGAATGCTGGGTGCTCACAATAAATGGTCGGAGCGTATCTCGAAATACTTCAAAAAAAGCTTCTCCCTTTAAAACAACTTTTCGTTCTGAATCCTTATAATCATTAGATATAAACAACTCGGATCCCGATCTTAATGCCACTAAAGAACCATCTTCCAGTCTAATTTCCAGTGTGCTGTCTTGGGCCATATATCTTTGCATTTCTGGGTCAACAAATTCGCTTCCCGAATTTAGCCACCAAAGCATAACTCCAACAACAAAACTAGCAGCTATAGCCATTACCGCATAAAAAGCACGATGTTTATTAATTGGAATTACTTTCTTATTAATCCTGTTCTGAACTTTAGTCCAAGCGCTATTAACATCATAAATTTTATAATCAGAATCATTTTTCCCCGACTTTAATTGATGCAATTGCCCTATTTGCTTATAAATAGCTTGGTGGGCAGGGTCTT
Organism: Flavobacteriales bacterium; assembly: GCA_041688765.1. Taxonomy (GTDB): domain Bacteria; phylum Bacteroidota; class Bacteroidia; order Flavobacteriales_D; family Sanyastnellaceae; genus JBDNHP01. Next base: position 1,662 of record JBDNHP010000232.1, on the reverse strand, counting down.
CCAACCACTCTTCTAGGAAATCAAGTTCTTCATCATCAAGTTTTGCTTGAAGATGCTTCCAAATAATGGCCTCTATATTTTCTTCCAAAGGATTCATCTTACTATATGACACCCGAATCTGCCATTACCCTATGCAAAAGATAATAATCCAGTAAAATCAACAGGAATGGGACTAAGTACTCGCTTAAATCGGCCCTCAACTGCTTAAGTGCTTTCGTAATATAAGCTTCTACTGTTTTAACGGAAATACCCAATTTTTCAGCAATTTGCGCGTAAGTCATACTCTCTTCTCTGCTCATATTAAAGATTTTAAGACTTAGTTCCGGTAATTTTGCCAAACTCGCTCCTAATTTCATTTCCAATTCTGCAACTTCCAGTTTCTCAAGACCACTTTCAGATTGGATCAAATCAGGCAATTCTTTGGCGTAATCCGACTTCACCTTTTGATGTCTAAACTTATTAAAAGCTCTGTTCTTTACTGAACGCGTTAAGTAAGATTTTACGGAACTTTCGATATTCATTTGTTCTCGCTTCTCCCATATATTACAAAACAAGTCTTGAACTAATTCCTCCGCTTCATCCTTATCCCTCAGTAAACTATAAGCATAGGCACACAAACTCTCATAATGAATATAAAAGAGTGTTTTAAAGCTCTTTTCATCACCTCGCCTGAATAATTCTATGAGTTCTTTCTCGTTCATTCGTTTGCCGCTTGCCAAATGTAATACAGTTTGAGTAAGATGGAATTGCGAATTGATTTAAGCAGTATAATGTTAAAATATTTGTGAAAGGCGCTAAATTTTCAATGTATAAAATGTACCTTAGATATAGAATTACATTCCAAATGTCGTCAAGATCAAAAGCTCCCCTTATTTTCAGCCTTCTGTTAATTTTAATCACATTAAATTCAAAGGCTCAATCATGGCTTAACTTTCCTCTTCCTGATGATATAGGGACGGTAAAGTTTATCGCTGCTCCAGAATTCGACACTACGCTGAGCAACGACTCCCTTAAAGTACATACGGCCTCTGAATTTTATGGCAATAATGAATTAGCATTATTGTTGTGGATCTTAACGGAAGTTTAGGAGATGAGCGGGAATATTTACTAGAGTTGGCTTTGAATTATAGAGACTTTCTGAACAACAGCCTCAGTATTTCGTATGCTGATGAACCGCAGATTTCCAATACTGAAGCGGAAAATTATTCGGAATTCACATGGCTTGGAACTGATTTGGAACTTTATACTTATGATTTGAAGTGTTTGATAAATCCAAATGCACTCATTGTGCTTATTGCCATTGATAGCGGCGATTTGCCGGACGACATTAAATCTACTTTCATGAACGGATTCCAATTCGCAGAAACAAATTGAAAAAATGTTGATCATTCGAATTTTGTTCATTTTAAGCATTGTACTTCTGCATGTATCATTGCAAGCGCAAGACAAGCTGGTTATAGGAAAATCGCCAATGGTGGAATTAGTTCCGGATACAGATTTTGACGAACTCGGAAATATAGTTTGGATCAACATTCCCGGTGAAGATGCATCATGCAAGGCAATGGAAGTTTACTACGATGAATCCATGCGCAATATTGCTTACGAATCCTATAGCAGTGGCGACAGTTGCCGGGTGTTTCAATATTGGCCAAACGGTAGCTT
>JBDNHP010000231.1:0-11731 GCA_041688765.1 Flavobacteriales bacterium | reverse complement strand
CGATATGATCTTGAAAGAATCTTTCGCAAATCTTGATTACGTTCTATTAATGCTCGAAGTGGAACAATCTTACAATGTTTCAATAAATGCACACACCGATAATATTGGTGGTGGCAAATATAATACTAAGCTTTCGGAAAGAAGAGCAAAGGCGGTACTCGATTACTTCGCTAATAAAGGACTTCGCAAAGAACGAATGGTTTGGAAAGGCTACGGGCAATTTAAGCCGATGGCAACAAATGATACAGAAGATGGACGTGCGCAAAACAGAAGAGTTGAGTTCTTGATTATTAATGAAAATAAAACCGCGGCTGAATGAAGTACGGCATCGCTATTCTATTGGCTTGCGCTGTTTTGAAATCTAATGCTCAATCGGTGCCAGCACCAGAAGAAAATATTCCCTTTTTGGTGACTTTTGGAAAACAGGCTGATCCTTCATGGGGTGACGATGATTTCTGTCAAATATTTTTCTTTACTGTTCCAGCCGATTATAAACAAGCAGTTTATTTGCGTGTGTTTGATCCTGATTGTGGCGGACAATTTGACGAAGATCGCGGTGGATTTAATACAATTACAAAGTTCTCTGTATATGGAGGAGACGCTTGTATAACCCATAAGGATGCAAGACAAATGGATCCTTTGGGTAATTTCAGATCAGGCAATCTGCTCGCGTCAAAAGCATTTCAAGTTGATCCAAAATACGATGGAGCATGGTATACTTTTGGACCATTTAATCCTACTGAAGGCGAGCTTGCCGAAAAATTCGGCGGTTATGTTTTCAAAGTAATTTGCGAAGGAGTTAAAGGGGATGATGGAAATTTATACCGTTATTTTATGAGTACACATGCCGATAAAAATATAGAAGTAGAAGGGGGAAACGCTTTTACTTTCGAATATTCCTTCAGATTACATCCTGAAGCTTGGCAAACTTCTCATGTGTATCCGTATGTGGATGACAAAGTAATTTCGCTCCGCCAAAATAATTTCGATTGGGACGATGATGGATTTATTAAAATCTATTCTATTGCTACTCTTGCATTTCCTTTGCTAACTTCAGGTGATAATAAATGGATGCAAAGTGAATACAAAGTAAAAAGTGATGAGAGAGGTACATCGCTTGATATTCAGTTCACCAAAAATGACAAGCTCAAAGTCAATAATAACAATGTGGTTTTTTATATCACCAACCAATATGGTGAATTTTTACCTTTCTGGACTATGCCTATAGGCGGCGTTCCTGTATATAAAGGAAAGGCCAAGGTTACAGCTATCGAATAAATGAAAAGAGTCGTTTATATATCGTTTCTTTCTTTGGCAATTGGCATTGGCCTTCCATTCTGGGCTTCCTCTCAAACTTTCCAGTTTAAAAATTATGGAATTGCTGAAGGTATTCATTTCCCTTTCATCTATACTTTAGATCAAGATGAAAATGGCTATCTACTCATTGGAACGGGTGAAGGTCTGTATCGATTTGATGGATTCAATTTTTCACATTTTAGCACAAAAGATAGCCTCGCTAGTGATTTTATCAATTGCAGTTTTGCAGATAGCAAGGGAAATATTTGGTATGGTCATAATGAAGGTGCCATAAGCAAATACTCCAATACAAAAATTAAAGCCATCGATAATTCTGCATTTACCAATTCAAGAATTAATGCAATTACGGAAGACGAAACTGGTAATATTTGGGTTGCCACTCAAAATGACGGACTCATACGCATTGCTCAAAATTACGAGATGCAAATCTTTAAAGATGAATTGGAAGGCTTTCTGCTTTATGATATTGCTGCAATTCCTGGAAATGGACTTTTACTTGCAACAGATGTAGGACTTATTTCTATAGATCTGAACACAAATGAAAGCGAAAAATGGAATTTGCAATTCGTAGAAAATAGCCCACTAACACCTCTATGCATCAGCGATTTTGTGGAAGGTTGCGCTTATATAGGAACTGAAGATGAGGGTGTTTTTAATATAATAATCAAAAAAGGCATTCTTACTATTGAACAAATAGCAACAGAACATCATCTCGATAGCAATAAAATAGTTGATATAAGCACAGATTCAAATGCCAAGATTTGGTTGTCAAGTCTCGGTAGTGGAGTGATGAGTCTGAAAAATGAAGTCTCAGGGGAATGGAAGTATATTAATTATGCTGATGATGAACAAATTTCGAAAAACGTAAAAACGACATTAATTGACAGAGAGGGAAATTTGTGGGTAGGAACTTATGGCGATGGACTTGAAAAACTAATTAATAATCAATTCGCTCTTTATCGCTTTGCGGATGGGTTGCTCAATCACGAAATACACTCTTTTTTAGAAATTAGAGATACTTTCTGGATCGGAACTAATAAACATCTTATTCAAAGTGCCGGAAGACCCGGGAATGTAATCCGTGAATTCAACCTCGCTCACGGTTTGCCAGTGGATACTATTTGTGGAATATTTAAAGACAATACTCAAAAATTGTGGCTGGCGACTTCGCGAAATGGTATTTATTACATGAGCAAAGATGATACGATTTTCAAATCTTATTCATTCAATACGGATCGACTTAGTAATCTGGTATCAGCTTTTACTGGATATCAAAATACCTTATATATAGGTACAAAAAATGGACTATTTGAATTAAACACTTCTACACTTGAGAGTAAAATGTACACCAACAGAGATGGTTTACTTCACAATAAAATTAGAAGTCTTTATTGCAATAATAAAGCTGAACTTTGGATTGGAACCGAAGGCAATGGCGTGAATTTACTCAAGAATAGGGTGCTCTCTACTATACAAATAGCAGATGGAACTCGAATGTTTGTAGTCAGATCAATTACCGAAGATCGAAATGGCTTTTTGTGGATCGGTACAGAAGGCGATGGGCTTATTAAACTGGGTGAAAATCTTACTTCATACACTACCTCTGAAGGTTTGTACTCCAATTATTGTAAGGCAATAATTGCGGATAAAGATGGCAGGATTTGGGTGAGTCATACCGGAGCACTTTCCAGAATTGATCAAAAAAGTAATCTCGTTGAAGTGTTTAGTGAAAAAAGAGGGATGCATTATCGATTTAATGATAACTCTTCTTTCCTTGATCAAAATGGAGATCTATGGTTTCCGGGTAATTCAGGATTGGTTAGGTATCAAGCGAGTGTTGACGTGCTAAATCAAATGGAGCCTGCTCTCAATATTACTGGAATAACTATTTCTGATAAATTTTATCCTGCAACAGATGAAATTCATCTCCCTTATGGAGTCTATAAATTGAGATTTGATTTTGTTGGAATAAGTCATAGAGACGCAGAGCGAGTGCAATATCGCTATTTGCTCGAAGGCCACGATTTAGAATGGTCTCAAATTCAACCCGAGCGATATGCCCAATATAATCGTCTTGAACCCGGTTCCTACGTTTTTAAAGTAATCACTTATAACGCTGATGGAATTGGTGGAACTACAATGCGAACGGTTAGGATAATAATCGAAAAGCCCTTTTGGCAAAAACTCTGGTTTATTGCAATTTGTTTAATTATTCTATTTCTAATTATCCGCTATTTCGTGATGCGAAGAGAACGATTCCTAAAGCAAAATCAAGAGTATTTGAAAAGAGAATTGGATGCGCGAACCAGGGAGGTGGTATTGCAAAAGGAACTGTTGGAAGATAGAAATAATGACATTACGGCCAGTATTGAATATGCCCGAAATATTCAAAGTTCACTACTCCCAAGTGAAGAAAAATTGAGAACAATTTTTAAAGATGCATTCGCTTATATAAAAGCTAAAGATATCGTAAGTGGTGATTTTTTCTGGGTGGAAGAATTTGATGATGTTGTTCTGCTTGCCTGCGCAGATTGCACAGGTCATGGTGTTCCAGGAGCTTTTATGTCGCTTATTGGTAGCGCCCTTCTTAAACAGGTTTGCCATACAAAGTCAATTCATTCTCCCGAAATGGTTTTGCAGGCGCTTGATAAAGAGTTAGAATCATTTACCACACAAAATATTGAAGGTTCCGGAATAGCTGATGGGATGGATATTGCGGTTATAGAATACAACAAAAAAACAAGATTACTTCGCTTAGCTAGCGCAAGAAGGCCAGTAGTAATTTATTGCAAGGGCCAGAGAATTGATGTAAACGGTGATCGCTTCTCCATCGGAGGAGTGCATTTCGAAGAAAAGAAATTCATCCTGCACAATTTCCAACTTTCAGCCGGAGATAGTTTTTATATGTTTTCTGATGGATTAAGCGATCAATTTGGTGGTCCACTAGGCAAAAAATTGAAGAAAAGAGGGGTAGTCGAAATGTTAGACAAACTGAGAAACGCTGACATGATTATCCAAAGGGAAATGGTGAAACAAAAGTTCGAGTCATGGATGGGTGAACAAGCCCAGATTGATGATGTAATTCTTCTAGGTATTAAAACTTAATTGTCTGAACTGAGCTAACGAATCATATATTTGTGTGTCAAGCTCGATTTTTTGAAGAAATTAATTAGTGAATCGGATCTTTCCGCTGCTACTCACTTAAGTGAGGATAGCCCCCTATTGGCCTTAATTTCCAGTATTTCCGGTATCGAAAAAGTAAATAAACTTTACGATTCCCTCAGTCCATTCAAGGATCTCGAATTCGTTAATAAACTTTTCGAATTTCTTGAAATTGAAGTCGAATTGGATCCATCGGAACTCGAGAGAATTCCAAAATCCGGACCATTTATTATTGTAACCAATCATCCATTTGGTGCCATTGATGGAATGATGCTCATAAAAGTTATTGCCCCGCTAAGGCCTGATTTCAAAGTGATGGCTAATTTTCTGCTACAGCACGTAGAGCCCATCAAAGACTATTTCCTTGCTGTAAATCCTTTTGAAAATAAAAAAACAGCTTATTCCAATATTGCCGGATTGAAAAAATCCATGGCTCATGTGGCTGAAGGTCATGCATTAGGCATGTTTCCAGCAGGAGAAGTGTCTAGTTTTCAGATGGATACAAGATCAATCGCTGATAAAAAATGGCAAAGTTCGGTACTGAAAATTGTCAAAAAGTCGCAAGTCCCTGTTGTTCCTATTTATTTTGATGGTTCTAACAGTCGTTTATTTCACTTGCTTGGATTGGTGCATCCATCTCTCCGAACTCTTACCCTTCCTCAAGAGTTGATGAGAAAAAGAGGCAAAAAAGTGAAACTTAGAATTGGAAAACCTATTTCACCAACGGATCAAGCAGATTTTAATTCAGTCGAGCAATTTGGTCGATTTATTAGAGCCAAGACTTACGCTTTGGGATCTTCTTTTGAAGTGAAAAAGGATTATTTCAAACTGTTTCAGACCAAGAAAAAGCCTGACCCAATTGCTGGCCCAATTGATAAGGAATTGTTAAAGAAAGAAATCCAAAATATAGAGCCATACCTTTTGTATTCGAATGATCCTTTTGATTGCTACCTCGCACCTAGTGGCAAAATACCCAAAGTAATTGAGGAAATTGGCCGCTTAAGGGAAATTACATTCAGAGAGGTAGGAGAAGGAACTAATAAATCCAGAGATCTGGACGAATATGATATATACTATCATCACCTCTTTCTTTGGGATAAATCTGAAAATGAAATTGCCGGCTCCTATAGAATAGGTATGGGAAAGGACATTTTAGCCAGATTTGGACGAAAAGGTTTCTACTTATCCAGCCTTTTCAGGCTTGGTAAAGAACTTAATCCAATTTTGAAACAATCGGTAGAATTGGGTAGATCTTTTATTCCTAAAGAGTATCAGCAAAAGCGACTCCCATTATTTTTGTTGTGGAAAGGAATTTTAACCTGTTTGTTCAACCGTCCTGAATATCGTTACATGATCGGACCTGTTAGTATGTCCAACTCTTATCAGGAAATATCTAGAGGACTAATAATCGAGTTTGTTAGAAAACACTACTTCAATCATGAACTTGCGCAGTATGTGAAACCGCGAAATGAATTTAAAGTCAAAAGTTCTAATGTTGACAAAGAAGCCCTGCTCAGCGCAACTTCCAATGATCTTAGAACACTAGATAAACTAATTAGTGACATTGAGCCCAGATCGTACACCATTCCGGTACTACTCAAAAAATACCTTCATCAAAATGCAAGAATTATTGGTTTTAATTGTGATCCTCTTTTTAATAATGCGCTGGATGGGTTAATGATCCTCGATTTTAAAGACATTCCACAAGAAACCCTCGATAATCTGAACAAAGAGTTTAAGCATAGCTAATATTGGCATTACATAAGCGACTTACTTTTAATAATTCAAACAAGCTTGATTTTGAGAGAAGTATATGCTTTTGAAATCAGATCAGTTTAGTTTTAATCCTTACATGAAATCATCCTGAAGACTCAGGATATCGCATGTAAATTATTGATTATGAAATAATTAATCAGAGATAATGGCCAAACTTAATCTTAATTCAGGGTCACTTACTATTAAACTTTAAGTAACTTTCTGTTAACATGGCAGCGATAGCTTTGCATCAGAAATCTAAACATATTCAAAGCATGAACACTCAATTTATTATCGCTTGCACAATCGGAGCTCTAGTTTTTACAGGATGTAAAAAAGATGAAGTGGAAGATCCAATCGTAACTCCTGTAGTTGAAGGAACTCGTGTAATAACATCAAATATTACCGGCAACACTACCTGGAACAACGAAACTATCTATCAATTAGGTGGTCGCATCACTGTTACTGCTGGTGCAACTCTAACTATTGAGCCTGGCACTGTTATTAAGGGTGAAGCCGGAACAGGCGCTAATGCTACTGCTCTTCTTATTGCCAGAGGTGGTCGTTTGATCGCTGATGGAACGGAAGATTTACCAATCATTTTTACCTCTGTTGCTGACGAAATTACCCCTGAAAATGTTCAAGCAGGTGATTTTGGTAGCCCAAACCTTGATCCAACAATTAATGGACTTTGGGGTGGACTATTAATTTTGGGAAATGCTCCTATTTCTGCTTCGAATGATAACGGCGACGTTTCTGAAGTTCAAATTGAAGGTATTCCCGCTTCTGATCCTAATGGTTTATATGGTGGAAATAATGCAACTGATGATTCAGGTATTATTCGTTATGTTTCTATCCGTCACGGTGGTACCAATATTGGTGCTGGTAATGAAATTAATGGTCTTACGTTAGGCGGTGTTGGTAGCGGAACTATTATTGATCACGTTGAAATCGTTGCTAATCAGGATGATGGTGTTGAGTTCTTTGGTGGAACTGTTAACGCTTCAAATATCGTTTCTTGGAACGTAGGTGATGATGGTATCGATACCGATCAATCTTGGAATGGTACTTTAAATAACTTCATTGTTATTAATCCTACTGGTCATTGCTTTGAGTTAGATGGTCCTGAAGGTACTATGGCAGCTGGCCATACCATAACAAATGGAACAATCGTTGCTTCTGGTGAAGATCGTGTTGCCGCTGATTTGATTAACGTTGATAATAATTCTATCGTTAATCTTTCTAATCTTTATTTCACAGGAATCGTTGCTGGTCAAAAGATCAATAATGTTACTGCCGTTGGTGTTACATTCACTAACATAAAGTTTGATGTTCCGGCTGATCAATTGATGAATCACGTGAACGGCGCTGTTCCTGCAGGTGTTACTACCGGCGGAACTCCTGCTGCTGATGCTTCAGTATTCGTTTGGACTTGGGCATCAAGCTATGGTGCATTAAACGGTCTATAATTTCAAAGATCTTTTCTTCTCATAAACAATTTAAAAAGACTCGAGGGATTTCCCTTGAGTCTTTAAACATTTATAAATAGCTCAATCCTGAGTATGAAAGCTCTCTTCTCTCTCTTTCTTATTTTGTTCTCCATTGCTGCAATTGCACAAAAAGGATTTATCAGAGGATCAGTTATTGATGGCGCAACCGGTGAATCACTCATCGGCGTGAGTGTATTAATAAAAGACACTTATAAAGGCGCATCTACCGATCTTGATGGTAAGTTCTCGCTTGAATTAGATCCTGGAACTTACAATCTGCAGATATCTTATATCACTTTCCAAACCCTTGTTATTACTGAGGTTGTGGTAAAGGCCGGTGAAACAAATATCTTGCCCGATATCAAATTGACTGAAGCTAGTATTGAGTTAGGTGTAGCGGTGATTACCTCTGATGCAGTGCAATCTTCTGAATCTTCTTTGATGGCGATGAAAAAGAAATCCGCAACTATGATTGATGGTATTTCGGCGTCAACAATTCGAATGATTGGTGATGCCAATGCGGTAGAAGCTACCAAACGCATAACCGGCGTTACCGTTGAAGATGGAAAGTATGTTTATGTGCGTGGACTTGGTGACCGTTATTCTAAAACCATGTTGAATGGCGTTGATATTCCGGGCTTGGATCCGGATAAAAACAGTCTGCAAATGGATATTTTCCCAACAAATTTGATTGATAATATTACGATTGGTAAAAATTTCACCGCAGATTTACCTGCTGATTTTACAGGTGGAATATTAAATGTTGAAACTAAAGATTTCCCGGAAGAAAAAATAGTCTCAGTTTCTATCGGAACGTCTTACAATCCATCCATGCATTTTAATTCTGAGTCTCTTGGTTATGAACGCGGAAAGCTCGATTGGCTCGGTATAGATGATGGCACAAGAGCTTTGCCTGATGGTGCGCAACTTGCAACTATTCCCACCCCTCTCAGTGGCGCGTCCTCTCAAGAAGTAAATGACTTTGTTAGAAGTTTCAATCCACAACTTGGAGCACAAAAGCAAACTAGTTTGATGGATTACAGTCTTGGAATTACCACAGGAAATCAAATCAAACTTAATAAAGAAGACAGCACAAAATCCCAGAGTCTTGGATATCTGTTTTCATTGTCGTACAAGTCAGAGTATAAGTTTTATGATGATGTAAATTATGGAGAATATCAACGATTTATTGATCCTGATTTATACGAAATGCGCTACGCAACTGTGCAACAAGGGCAAATAGGCGAACGTCAGAATTTGCTTGGAGCTCTTGCCGGAATTGCCTACAAAACCAAAAGTTCTAAATACCGTTTGTCGATTTTGAGATTGCAAAGTGGAGAAAGTAGGGCTGCAAAATTTGATATCGATAATGATGGAGAAGCTGTTGGACAATCAGGTTATTACGCTCAATCAGATAACTTGGAATATAATCAGCGATCTATTACCAATATTTTGCTCAATGGTACTCATGTAAGTAAATCCACTAAATGGGAAACAGATTGGAGAATTTCGCCTACGCTATCTACTAGTGAAGATCCCGATATTCGTAGAACAGCATTCACGCTTACTGATGTAGATACTAGTTTTATTGCAGGTGCAGGCGGTAATCCTGCGAGAATATGGCGCTCGCTTCAAGAGATCAATTTATCGTCAAAATTGGACTTCACTAGAAAGTATAAATTGTTTGATGAGGATGCAAAATGGAGATTTGGAGGTATGCATACCTACAAGGATCGCGACTACGAAATTCTATTTTTCGACATACAGTTTTTTGGGAACCAATCTTGGCCAAATCCGGACCCGAATGCGGTTCTTGACCCTGAAAATATTTATCCTAATACACCTAATAATATCTATTACCAATCAGGTAACAGAATTCCGAATCCTAATGCTTACGAATCGAACATCAATAATCTGGCTTTCTATGTCTCTAATGAATTTACTCCTATAAAGCGACTCAAAACCATCCTAGGATTGAGATCGGAATATTTTGTTCAGCGTCATACAGGAAGAGATCAATCCTATGCCAGTGGCGACATTATAAATGGAAGGAATTTGGATAATGAAGAAGTGCTGAATGCCTTGGATTTATTCCCATCGCTGAGTCTTATTTATAATGTAACTGAAAACCAGAATTTGCGTTTGGCCGCTTCAAAAACAATAGCACGCCCTTCATTTAAGGAGTTGTCGTTCGCTCAAATTATCGATCCAATTACTAACCGAATATTTAACGGAAGTTTATTTGCCTTTTCTAATTGGGATGGAAATCTTTCTGAAACCAGAATTCAGAATTTCGATTTGCGTTGGGAGTTGTTCATGAATAAAAATCAAATCATTTCTTTCAGTGGATTTTACAAACAATTTGATAAGCCTATCGAATTGGTTCGTATTCCTGAACAGCAGACTAGTACAGAGTTTCAACCTCGCAATGTGGGCGATGGTCAGGTATTGGGAATTGAAATGGAATTAAGGAAGAATCTAGAGTTTATCACTCCGCTTTTAAGTGATTTGAGCTTTAGCACAAACGTTACTCTTGTGAATTCAACCATCGATATGACGATTACGGAATTCAATTCTAGAAAAACGTATGAAAAAACAGGTGAAACAATTGATAATACCAGACCAATGGCTGGGCAATCCCCATTTGTGATTAATTCCGGTTTGACTTATTCTAATATTGACAATGGTTACAATGCCGGATTCTATTACAATGTTAAAGGTGAAACGCTTTACATTGTGGGTGCCGGCTTATTTCCTGATATATATACAGAACCTTTTCACAGTTTGAACTTCAGTTTTGGTAAAAAATTCGGAAAGGATCATAAAACCTCATTTGACTTCAAAGTGAACAATATTTTGAACGATAAGATTGAATCTTTCTACCAATCTTACGAGGCAACAAAGCAAATATTTAGTAGTATCAATCCCGGTATGAGCTTTGGCTTAGGATTGAGTCACAACTTTTAATCACTTCCATTTCATAAAAGGAAAAAGGCATATCATTTGATATGCCTCTTTCCTTTTTTATAATTGAAATGGCAAGCTTCAGATCGCCATTGGCTCATTTCATTTTTACAAGCGATAACTCACGCTCAAACTGTATGTTCTTCCTCTAGTGAAGTTTTGCCAAACGTACTCTTCGCCTTTGAATTCGTAAACTTGTTTCCAATCAGGATCAAGAATATTTCTTGCTTTAAAGCCTACACTAAAATGCTTGCTTAGCGTTTTGCTTGTTGTGAAATCTAATTGTCCGCGGGGCAAATCATATACATCTGGTGTTCCTCCTTTGGTAACTAACACAAGTTTTTTTCCTGAAATATTATAGTTTACTCCTATTTCTAAACCTAAAGAGTCATTGTCATAACCTAAAAAGCCATTAACAATAAAAGGCGCTTGTCCAAACATAGGTCGGGTTGCTGGATGTTCAGGATCATCAGATCTGATTTGTTCTAATTCAGAAGGGTCAATTTGGGTTTTGGAAATTACATAAGTATAATTTACCCCAAATTGTATGTTCTGTAGTTTTGGACGGATAAAACGAAGAGACTTTTTAATCTCAAATTCAGCTCCATAAACACTAGCTTCACCAACGTTGGTCCATGTAATTTCGATATTTGGTGCTGTAGGATTTATTACCTGTTCAATCGGATTGCTAAAGCGTTTGTAAAATCCACTTATTGAAATTACTTCTGCTATATATGGGTAATGTTCGAGTTTAATATCAAAATTATCAATCAAAACTCTCTTTAATTCGGGTTCTCCGATCCATACATATTGAGATTCAAAATCGAAAGTGGCAAAAGGTGCTTTTTCTCTGAAATTTGGGCGAGCAAGTGTCCGAGTGGCTGCTAATCTGACATTGGTTGTTTTTAAATCTTTCTTCGCAATTTGGTAGCAAAGGTTTAATGAAGGAAGCACATCCACTAAATCAAGTGAGCCTCTAAATTCAGCTTGTTGTTCTGCAGAAAGATCAGGATCTTCAAGTTTACGGCTTTCTAATAACATAT
>JBDNHP010000230.1:0-4944 GCA_041688765.1 Flavobacteriales bacterium | reverse complement strand
CAAGGGAGTAACAACCATCAGGCACACAAAATGTAAGGCTGAGGCCTTCTTCAGGGATTAAGTCAATTGGAATTTGACCGCCTAGATCAAACTCATCAGAAATCAACTCCCATGTTAAAAGTCCGAAGCCAATCGTTTCGGCTGTGAGTGTAAAGGTTATATCTGTGCATCCTTCTTCTCCAATCGTAATAACCTGACAATACATGTCCTCACATTCACCAAAAATTACAGTCAGGCAAACTTCATATTCACCCGGAACTTCAAAAGTATGTGAGGGATTTGGACTATCCGAAGAAGTACCATCTCCAAAATTCCAGATGTAAGTAGCTCCTTCTTGTGGGACGCTAAGATTTTCAAAGTGGAAGAAATTGGCTTCAGGATTGGTATAGGCAAAGAACGCGTCACATGATTCTTCATTTGCGCAATCGGAATTGATACCTAATGGCCCAAACATTACAAATCCCGGATTGTACTGAACATCCACTTCAATTTGTTCTCCATTAATGTAGAAACCAACATTTAGATTTTCTTCATTTATTTCGGCGTTAAATTGAAGCAGAAGAGTATAACAGCCATCTTCCAAACAAAGCATGGTATCGAAATAGGGATCGTTTCCGCTATACTGCGCTGTTCCGTTTCCAACACTCATTCCATTTTCGTCAACCAGATTCCAAACGATAAATTGTGGTCCGCCTTGTTCCACAAAACTATCTATCGAAACAACTGTATTTGTGCATTCGTTTCCGCAACCAAATTCAAAGGTTTCACACCATTCAACTCCTTCAGGGCAATCAGGTGTTTCATAAAAAGCACAAACATGATGTACTCCATCTTCAAAAAAGAAAGTAACAGGGGCACCTATTCCGGCAGGTTCTCCATCAATGGTCCAATGAATTATTGCATCTTCTGGAAAATTCACGGCTTGCATCACTAAAACATCGCATTCATAAGCTACAATAACTACTTCAAGATTACAATTTTCGTTTTGGCCACAATCCGCATTAACGCTAAATGAAATAATGGCAGAAAATGAATCAATTTGAATGTTAAATATTTCAACATTCTGATTAGAGAAAAACTCTATATCCAATGAATTGGGGCTCAATGGGGTATTACTGAAAAGCATAAGATCATAGCATCCATCAGGCAAACATGCACCTCCTGCATCTGTAGGGAAAAATGGGTTGAACTCCAAACCGCCTGTTTCCAAAACTTCATCGCCTCCGTGAGGATGAATGACCCATTCCATCATAGAAGGTTGTTCTCCAAAATAGGATATCTGGAAGTCTATTTCATGACATTCAACATTACAATCCTCACTCACCGTAATTGCGGTGCATACGGTGATGCCATCGCAAAGTTCAGATTGGTAAGTAACACAAACTTCGTAAACGCCGGGCTCATAAAAATTATGTTCTATAAAATGCCCTCCTGTTACAAAGCTTCCATCGCCAAAATTCCATTGAGCAATTTCGCCTGGCTGAAAACCTCCAATTTCGAAAACCCAATTCAAACAATTCTCTTGATGGGCAGCATATAAATCATCTGAACAATTGTTTTGTTCTCCGCACTCTGCATTGCCAATAGCTATAGGTCCGATTTCCAGAAAACCATTGTTGTAGGAAGATTCAACTTCGATTTCCAATCCTCCCATATAAATTTGTGCCGACAGATATTGTGGATTTACCTCTCCATCGTAGTAAATTACTAGGTTATAGCAACCTGGAGGCAAACATACCAATGCTCCTGTTGTAGTTTCCATTTCACTGAACTGAGCTATTCCTTCTTCTACACTTTGATTGTTCTCATTTAAAATGTTCCACTCAACAAAAGCTGGTCCGCCCAATTGGATAATACTTGTAATATAGAATGACATAAACTCACATTCTTCTTCACATCCAAACGTAAACGTTTCGCACCAATAAACTCCATCAGGACATTCTGGAGTTTCGTAAGCAGCGCAAATCTGGTGAGGACCATTGTCTAAAACAAAAGTTGTGATGTTTCCAATATTATATTGCTGTCCATCCACGTTCCAATGAATCTGAGCATTATTAGGAGCACCCAAGGCTTGAAGAACAAGCACATCACATTCTGACTGCAAAATTTGAACGTCCAAATTGCAATTTTCCTGCGCACAATCTTCAACAACCACTGTGATACAAACCTCTGTTGCTAAGCATAACTCGGAAGTATAATAAACGCAAACTTCATATTCGCCAGGTTCTGGAAAAAGGTGTGTAGCATAATGTCCGCCTGGCTCAATAGTTCCATCACCAAAATACCAAACGGCTTGCTCACCCGGCTGAAAACCACCTATTTCAAAAGCCCAATAGTTACATTGGTCGTCAATTTGATTTGACCATAATTCTTGCGGACATTCTTCCATAATTCCGCAATCGCCATTAATATCTAGTATAGTTGTGGCAGAATAGCCGGGTTGGGTGATTAGCTCAAATGAAAGCGGCACACCTTCTAAGTTAACAAATACATTAAAATTCTCTGGGTTCACAAGTCCATTATACTGCAAAACGAGCGTATAACAGCCATTGGGCACACATAATAACTCGTCATAATAAGGATCGTTATTGCTAAACTGAGCCATGCCATTAGCAGTACTCATTCCAAATTCATCAACAAGAGACCAAGCAGCAAATGATGGTCCGCCCCATTCCATATAGCTATCAATGCTAATGGCTACGGCGTTTAGCTCGCAATCATCATTGCAATTAATATTAAAGGTTTCGCACCATTTGGACAATCAGGTGTTTCATAAAACGCGCATATATGATTGATTCCATTTTCAAATTGAAAAGTAGTAATGGTTCCAATGTTGTAATCATTGCCATTGAGTGTCCAATGAATTTGTGCGCCTTCATCAAAGGCAGATGCCTGAAATATGTAGGTATTGCATCCCACTTGCTCAATAAGGTTCACGTTAAGCTCACAACTTTTTGATTTTGTTGCGAATATCATGCTAGTTAAGACGAACAAAAAGGTAAAGATTCTCATGATCTTTTGATTACAAGTAAGGTATAGCGAAAAGACTTAAGTAATAGAGAAAAGGTTGCAGCGGCCTTAAACAAACCGGGGATCCGTTTCCATTACATGGCCGCAATTTTTACAAGTTCTTAGATCTTCTGAACCATAATACTCGCGGAACCTTGGAAGGAAATCATTCTCGATATTACTGAGTGGGAAGTATGTTTCATGCAATTTAGTATTGCACTTTTCACAATACCATAAAAGGCCATCTTTCATGTCACTTCCTGCCCTAACTCTTTCAATTACAAGTCCAATTGAGTTTTCAGAACGCATGGGCGAATGGGGAACTCTTGGGGGGAGCAAGAACATATCCCCGGCCTTAAGTGGAATATCTACTGCTTTTCCCTCTTCTTGTATTCTAACATTAATATTGCCCTCGAGTTGATAAAAAAGCTCTTCCGTTTCATTGTAGTGATAATCCTTTCTGGCATTGGGGCCAGCCACAATCATTACAATATAATCTGTTCCTTCTGGATAAAGATTTTTATTGGCTACAGGTGGCTTTAATAAATGTCTGTTTTCTACTATCCACTCCTGTAAATTGAAAGGTTTCCGTAATGACATAATCCTATTTGTATTGATAGTATTCTTACTCAAAGATATCTAAACATGTGGGATAAATAGCTTTTTTACTTAAAGGGAACAGTACTCAGCAGAGTTAGGGTTTAATGGACTTCAATACCGGGCGACTCACCAAATAAACGCCTGTAAAGATCAACAAAGCACATATTAGTTTAAGTATGCTGAAGTCGCTTGTATAATCCTCTGACAAATAAAAACTGAAAATCCAAGCTGAGATTCCTGCTACAACCGGCTGAAGATAAATATAGCTACTTGCTACAGTGGGAGCAACGGTTCTTAAGGCTGTAATATTTAACAAGTAAGCCAAAAATGTGGTTGCCACTACTACGTAGAAGGCCGAAAATAGATCCCAATTAGAAAATGACGACCATTGAACTTCGGAAAGTTGAGTCCAGCCAAAGGGGATTACCATTGCAAATCCAAATAAAAACACCCAGGAAATAACTGCCAAAGGATGATAGCGTTGCATTAATGGTTTTACCAATACGAGGTAAACGGCATAAGAAGTGCTATTCACAAGAATAAACAAATCTCCAAGTGGACTGCTGAATCCGCTCACATCATTTTTGCTAAGCATAATAAGAGTTACAGCGCCAATAGCACCAAGTATGACCCCCGAAACCCTTTTTATGTTAACTGCTTCTTTTAGGATTATGGCAGAAATAATCAAGACCAAAATTGGATTGGAAGTCATTATAATTGCAGCATTAATGGGCGAAGTCAGACTCAAGCCATTAAAAAAAAACAGTTGATTTGTTGCTACACCAAATAAACCGCAAGCAAAAAGTCTCAATAAGTCCGACTTACGCACCGCAAATGTTCCTCTACCAATCATACTTTTATCGGTTCCGGCCTCGCTTGAAGGCTTAAAAATCAGGAATACAGTCCAGAACAAGATGACTGCCCCAGTCACGCGAAGCATTATAAATCCGGAAGGAGCAATTTTTTCCGGCATCAATCCTTTGGCGATGATGTAATTAGCCCCGTAAATTATGTTAACTGTTAGCAAAAACAGATGAGCGCGAAAGTTAGCACTCATGCCTCTATTTTTTGTTTTAAAGATTCAATTACTGCCTTAGAATTGCCAATAAATACTTCATTGTTATACAAAAAAACAGGTCGCTTTAAAAATGTATATTCTTCAAGTATTAATCGTCGATAATCAGCCTCCAAAAGATTTTCATTGTGCAAATTCCTTTCTCTAAATTTGACCGCTTTTTTGCTGAATAATGATGCGTACGACCCGCTGATAGTGGCCAGATAATCAAGTTCAGCAGCAGTAATTCCAGTTGTTTTGATTTCTCTAAAATCAAAATT
>JBDNHP010000229.1:0-2722 GCA_041688765.1 Flavobacteriales bacterium | reverse complement strand
TAGTACATTTAAATGGGATAAAATAAATTTAATTAAACTGTGCGAGGTTCCGCAATAGTGTAATGCGTATTGCTTAATGCCTGCTGCAACCTATCAGCGCTAATTGCTTTCAAAGAAGTAATTTCTACTTCATTCTTTGCCAAGTCAACATTCAGGGATGTAACGCCATCAAAAGCAGACAATTTATTTTTAACTGTTGTTGCGCATCCTCCGCAAGTCATACCACTAACATGATAAGTATGAGAGATTAGTTTTTCCATTATTATTTTTTTTTAATTGTGATTATATTTTTAAAATTAATTGCTCCTTCATTTGTTGTTATTACAGACTGCGCTGTTATATTAATTATGAGGAATCAACTTATGAGTCCTTATATTTTCATTCATTCTTAGGCTTAGAAGCTAATTACGGCCTCAATATCAAATCCGTTAAATTTTGCTCCGGCAAATCGGCCAGTCCAAGCATTACCTGCATACTCCTGCTTCACATATTCCGCTTTAACTAAAATATTTTTTGAAATAAACCATCCACCACCAACATTAAATCGATTGATTTCAAGATTGCTTGTTGCACTCTCACGTGCTTTACCTTTTACCGAATTATACCTTCCCGCCACATAAAACTTTTCTTCTTTGCCAAACCGATATACTAACTCCGCTGCCAGTTGGGTAAAAGCACCTTCCTTGTCAACAATAGGTTGAGTAAACGTATTACTACCACTGGCTAGCTCATAAATACCGAAGAATTCAAGTCTTCTAAATTTTATAAAAGGATTTACTTGAAGAGCTGTCAGTTTTGTGAAGCGTGCGTTGTAACGACCATCAAAATCAGAGCCCTCGGAATTACCCAGCGAATCAGGCTGTGTGTGTAACACATTGTAATAACGGCTACCGCTACGATCCCCGCCATATAGCCATGTTCCGGTAGTCGCGCCGTTGTTTAGATAAAAAGATCCCGTTAAGCGAATTCTCACATCTTCATTAAGCTGTTTGTCAAAGCCCAGCTTTCCATAGAACGATGGCTTGTTATCGGATAAATTAGTGACAACTACATTCTGATTGAGTTTACCATTCGTAACTCCAATCACCAACAATAGTCCACTCCTTTGAACTGTGGCTTCACCAAATGCTTCAGTGGAAAAGGCGTCCATGATATAATTTCCTATAAAGGGATTATAAATTCCTCTGGCGTTATCTGATCTCCTAAAGTGAGCATCACCATAATTAAATTCATTTAACCCAATTGTGAAGGTGGTGTACTTCATGAGGCCTTCCAGAAAACCTTTTCGTACAAAATCCAGCTTATCAATTTGTATGTGTCCTCCCTTTATCCAGGTGTCGTTATGATGCCGGGAAGATAAATAGGTGCGCAGATGAATACGAACTCCATCAAGCAGTTGCACATCGAGGTTTAGATTTGCAGAAGGTAAATTAAAATCAGTACCCAATTCAACTAGGTTGTTAGCGGTATTACTTTGGTTCAGTCCCTGAAACTGCATGGAGAAATCTGCGCCCACCCTCACTTTAACTCCCATATAGGCTGTCGTATCCACTTTGGTGGTTTCATAAACATTAAGCCCCCACTTATCATTTAACCTGAAAAACTGGAGGTTAGGTTGTTGTGCTCTTAAAATTAGAGAGACAACAGAAAGAGATAGCAGCAAAGTAAATTTCATTTTTTTCTTGTTATCGACGGTTGAATAAAGTACACGATGCACTTTTTAGATTTTATAGACTACATTAAATTCAAGGGTGATGGTATCACCTGTTTTCATAGCACCAAACATAAAAGAGGGCGGCTCAACATTGTAATCGGTCATGTTCAACTTGTTTGATCCCGTACATGTAATGGATCCATTTGTATTAACGACACAATGAACATCCATTTCAATTTCCTTGGTTACTCCGGCAATCGTGAGCTGGCCAGTGGTTTTAAGCAAATATTCATTCTTTTTCTCAGGAGTTACCGTTGCCGATATCAATTTATAGTGTATGTCCTTAAATTCATTTGATTTCAGTGCCTTGTAAGCATTCTTATCAAGTCCTTTGCTGTCGCTTTTTAAGTTCTTTACTTCCAAGGCAACTGATAAGGACGTCACCGAAGTAAGTTCGCTTTCGCTTCCTGGCTTAAATACAAATTGTGCTTCGCCCTCCACTGACGTGGCTTCCATCTCCCAATTATGCAGGGTAGATGTGCCAAGTAATTTCATATTTACATCTTTTGTCTCTTTAATTTTAAAGGTGGATTGCGACAACCCAATACTATTAAACCCTACGATGGAAACAAACATTATTACAAAACTCTTTATGTGTTTTTTCATTTTCAAAAATTTTTCATTAACTATTAACCATTCTATTTTGACAAATCTTTTTCAAGAAGAGCTTTATGCTCCTGAAACTCCGTTTTGGCAATTTGCCCAGAAGCAAAACGCTTCTGCAAAATATCAAGCAGAGAGTCTTTCTTTTTTCGCTGTCCTGGAATGTCGTAAGGTGTAGCGAAAATCCAGAAAATCAGCATGAGCCAAATGAACCACCAGAACAGGTGCATTCCCCAAAAGTGTTAACCGTCGTACATGTGCATTATTTTTAGTTTCTAAATTGTAAGTATTAATTACTTTTTTTTGATACACATTATTTCTTCTTAGTGTCCATGTCGCTCATTCCGTTCATGGAATTCATTACATTGGGATGAGACTGCATTGAACCCATCATCATCTTACATT
>JBDNHP010000228.1:0-1311 GCA_041688765.1 Flavobacteriales bacterium | reverse complement strand
TCTTCCGTTGTTGCCGGTTAAGGCATCTTGGTTACCATTGTTGCTGTAGTTTGCACCACCGCCACCACCGGCAACTATAAGAGGAGAGTTATCCGAAACCCTAACCACAAATGATCCACCACCACCAGCTGGGCGGTACTGTCCATCATTTTGGCCTTGTCCACCGACAAGTATGTTGAGGGTTTCGCCTGGAGTAACTGCAAAGTCACCTTTCATGCGAGCTCCGCGGCCGCCAATTCCGCCACCATTTCCAGATCCGCTACCCCCTTGGGCACCGAATACTTCAATAGTAACATTGGTTGCTCCGGAAGGAACCTCCCAAGATGTAATAGAACCACTGTAATTGAAAGTTTCAGTAGCGTTTGAATTTGAATCGTAGCAGTTTCCACAAGCATCAAGAACAAAAGTACCGCCACAAACACCTGCGCAATCAAGATACTGGCAAGAGCCATCATCTTCTGTTGCAGTAACGTCGAAGTTACAAGCATTAACATCGATACAACCCAAGTAATAGATACAAGTTCCATCGTCGTTTGTAGCTGCAGGATTATAGTTATCAGCAACAGGATCAGTACAACCGAGAAGACAATCAGGGGTAAGTGAGTAAGTAACGATCACAAGACCATTACCGCTTCTAACACCGGATGTATTATCCTGATTTGTTCCTGCGTTGTAGGAACCACCACCTCCACCGTAGGTAGAGTATGAACTCCACTGACCAGCAGAACCACCACCAGAATAACCACCACCAGCACCTGGGCCGCCGAGTTGGCCACCGCCACCTCCGCCATAACCACCAAAGGTGTTATTACCCCAATTGCAGGCACCTTGTCCACCGGCACCACCATTTAGATAAGCAGATCCGCCGATTGCAGTACAACCGTATGAGCCACCATTTTGGCCGTTTCCGAAGAAACCGCCGCCAGCAGCACCAGCATAATTTCCATTCCAAGTAGAACCACCTTGTCCGTTCTGACCGCCGTTTCCAGTGCCATAACATGAAGGAGGTGTAGCTCCGGCTTCTGTTACTTGACCATGAGCTAATGCGATATCACGAGTACAGTTGTTACCTTGGTTAATAGATGGTCCACCACCGCCGCCACCGGCAACGAGGTAAGGAACGTCACCAGCAGCATTCACGATGAAAGATCCACCGCCACCGCCGTTTTCGTTTCCATAAGGATCAGAATTTCCAAGGGTTGCACCCATTTGACCAACAAGAATATTGAAGGTTTCACCAGGCGTTACACTGAAAGTTCCTTTCATGTGGGCACCTAAGCCACCAGATAGGCTATTATTTATACCGCCGCC
>JBDNHP010000227.1:0-4657 GCA_041688765.1 Flavobacteriales bacterium | reverse complement strand
AGAAATTATTAAATATTTTAATTTAAAGTCGGTTTTCCTAAAATAGGAAGATCGGCTTTTTTACTAGCAAGATTTAGTGATACCTGCAATTTCAAATTATGTTGAGGTAATATCTACTTTTACCTCAACATAATTTCAACCATTATGAAAACTCCATTGTTAAATATGTCATTTGCTATCAAGTCTTTCTTTGTCTTCATTACAATTGCTGTAAGTATGTCAACCTATACTTTCGCGCAAATCCCCGGTTGTACAAATCAATACGCATGTAACTTCAACCCTGCGGCAAATCAAGATAATGGATCTTGTAATTTCAGCTCTGCTCAATGGTATTTGCCCAATAACATCGCAGCTTTCAATACTCCGGCAATATTTTCTTGTGTTCCCATAGCCAATTATACATTAACTCCTTACCAAGAATGCGTTGAATCAATCGTTACAAACGATGTGTATTGTGCTAATGTCGATTGGGATAATATTTGTCAAAATGCATTGCTAAATACACTAGGATGTACAAATATTTATGCCTGCAACTATGATCCTGATGCAATTTGTGATGATGGCACCTGCAATTTTAGCGCTGCTCTATGGTACTTGCCAAATAATATTCTAGCACTTAATACTCCGGCAATTCTTTCCTGCAACCCGGTAAATAACTATACCCTTTACCCCTATCAGAGCTGTTTGCAAAGTATAATCAACAATGACCCATTTTGTATTGAAGTAGATTGGGATTTTCTCTGTCAAAACGCCTTAAATGCCATTGTTGGATGCACGAATCCAACAGCGTGCAATTACAATGAAAATGCAGATTGCGATGATGCTTCTTGTGACTTTAGCAATGCTACATGGTATTTGCCAAACAATATCAATGCCATTAATTCACCGGCAATATTCACTTGCAATCCTCCGGGAAATTATTCGGCCGCACAATACCCTTCTTGCATTGAACAAGTAGTAAATGACGACCCGTATTGTATGATCACCGATTGGGATAATCTTTGTTTAATAGCTTACAATGCGCTTATTGGCTGCACAGACCCAATTGCATGCAACTATGATGCAGATCATTTATGTGACGATGGGAGTTGTTCGATTGGCGCATGCACTAATCCGTTAGCATGCAATTTCGACCCCTCTGCAATTTGTGATAACGGCAGCTGCATCATTCCTCCCTTTAATGACAATTGCGCGAATGCTATTCCTCTGATCCAAGGATTCCAATATTATAACAACTCCAACACCTGTGACGATAGTCCCGGATCATGTGTGCTGTTAGATCAATATATAGCACAAGCGAGTGATGACATTTGGTTCTCTTTCGAAGCGACCGGTGGAGAGACTTCCATTACCTGTTCTGCTCTCGGATCTCCTACTGCTGCAATCCCAATTCTGTATTCTTTCTGCGGCGGTGAAAAGCTGCTTTGTCCAACTCTGACCTTCAGCGAATTTTGTTTTTGCGCTACCTCAAGCGTTCTTGAAATCCCTTGCGGCTTTTTAACCCAAGGTGAAACGTATTTAGTACAAATTGGGGGGGATGCATATTTTGCACAAGGTCTAATGCCCGCTCCAAGAACCGGTGAAATTCAAATAACGTTCTCTCAAAATGGTGCGCCAGCATCTGTGGGTTGCTATGATCCTGGTGCTTGTAATTACAATCCTAATGCAATTTGCGGAAATACAACTACCCTTTGCATTTTTCCAGGATGTACCGATCCCGCTGCTTGTAATTTTGACCCAAATGCAGGATGCGATGACGGAAGTTGCAAATCCCTTGATTGTTTCGGAATTTGCGGCGGGATTGGGGTCTTAGACAATTGCAACAATTGCGTTGAAGGCGTAATTGAAGAAAAGGTGTTTTACTATCGCGACCTTACTTATGAATTTACAGTGCCGGAGAATGTGTTCAATATCTCTGCAAATCTATACGGTGCATCGGGAGGTTTAATTGAATTCCTAGCATTAGAAATTAACGGCGGAACCGGTGGATTTGCATCCGGTTTAATTCAAGTAAATCCGGGTGATATTTTGTATATAAATACCGGAGGTACTGGTTCTGGAATTACAGGTGGATTCAATGGCGGTGGTAACGGATTCCTAAGCAATTTCCCAGACTCTCAAGGTGCTGGTGCTGGCGGCGGCGGCGCAACAGACATAAGGACTTCCCCTTTTGATTTGAATTCAAGACTGTTGGTAGCGGCCGGGGGCGGTGGAGCTTCGTCAAAAACTGCTGGCTCAGTACAAACCTATGACCTTATAGTTGGAGGCGACGGTGGCGGAAATATTGGACAAAATGTACATACAGCTTTTGGCGGCTTCGCAACAGGAGGTACACAATTTGAAGGAGGTTCTCCGGGCGGCGCTTTCGGACAGGGTGCAGATGCCGTTTCACCTATTGCCAGTGGAGGCGGAGGCGGAGGCTGGTACGGTGGAGGTACAGACAATTCAATTCGCACTTCCGGTGCAGGAGGTTCAGGGTATGCTGCGCCAAGCGTAATTGATGCGTTTATATCCGAAAATTCATATACTGGCAATGGATACGTCGTTTTAACAATTTACAAAATTTCTGAATGTATTCCAGGTTGTACCGACGAAAATGCTTCTAATTATAACATTCAAGCAAGTTTTTATGATGGCTCTTGCGAGTACCTTGGTTGCGATGATCCCAACGCTCAAAACTTCAATCCATTTGTGGCTATAAATAATGGAACTTGCATTTATCCCGGTTGTACTTATTTAGATGCTCAAAATTTTGATCCACAAGCTAATTATGATAATGGCTCTTGTATCTTCCCTCCTACTGTCAACAATTGTGCTGCTGATATTACAGGGGATGGCCTTATAAATACCAACGACCTCTTGGCTTTACTTAGCCAATTCGGAACAGTTTGTCCTTAAATTTCTTAACTAACAACAAAAGGGGACCGCTTCAATTTAAGCGGTCCTTTTTTTTAACTAAAAATTGC
This sequence comes from Flavobacteriales bacterium, assembly GCA_041688765.1. Taxonomy (GTDB): domain Bacteria; phylum Bacteroidota; class Bacteroidia; order Flavobacteriales_D; family Sanyastnellaceae; genus JBDNHP01. The sequence goes on along the minus strand of JBDNHP010000227.1, from coordinate 1,691 downwards.
AAAATTCTACATTTCACATTTCTCAATAATTTATTATATCTCTCAGAAACATATTGAGTAGGACCTGCTAAAACTTTTACTTAATTGGCAACATTTTTGTCGAATTATCACAATAAAATTTACTTTTGGTTCAAAATAAAGTGCTAGGCTTTCCGACTAGAAATTAGGATTAACTTTGCTTCATGAAACTAGCCGAACGCGACGATACCATTTGCGCCTTGAGCACTCCTCCGGCCATGGCTGCTCTGGCTGTAATCCGATTAAGCGGAAAAAAAGCGCTGCAAATTGCTGATGAAATTTTTAGTAGAAATTTGTCTAATAAAGCTTCTCATACTCTGCATTTTGGCAGAATCATTAAAAATGAAAGTACAATAGATGAAGCTGTGGCTTCCATTTTCAAAGGACCTCATTCTTTCAGCGGAGAAGACACTATTGAATTTACAATTCACGGCTCTACATTTATACAGCAAGAAGTGCTTCAATTGATGGTAATCAAAGGTGCCCGACTGGCCTATCCCGGTGAGTTTAGTCAACGAGCTTTTTTGAATGGCAAAATGGACCTCAGTCAAGCCGAAGCCATTCATGATCTTATATCTTCAAAAAGCGCTGCATCCCATGATTTGGCATTGCGACAATTGCGCGGAGGATTCGGCAAAGAGATAAAACAATTACGCGAAGATTTGATGTATTTCGCTTCAATGATTGAACTAGAACTTGATTTTGCTGAAGAGGATGTAGAATTTGCCAATCGTGATCTGCTCAAAAAGCTCGTAAATCAATTGATGCAAGCTTTGCGCAGGTTAACAGACAGTTTTGCAAGTGGAAATGCCATTCGCAATGGAGTACCTGTGGCTATTATCGGCAAGCCAAATGCAGGAAAATCTACTCTGCTCAATGCATTGCTCAATGAAGAACGAGCCATTGTAAGCAGCATTGCCGGCACTACACGAGATACCATTGAAGATACCATAATAATTGAAGGAGTAGAATTTCGATTTATTGATACAGCAGGATTGCGCGAAACCACTGATGAAATAGAATCCATTGGAGTACAGCGAAGTATGGACAAAGTAAAAGAAGCCGCTATTGTTATTTACCTCTTCGATGTTCAGGAAATTGATTCCAAAATACTCTCTAAAGAAATTGAATTATTACAAATTCATTCCGGTAACGAAAATCTTAAAATAATTCCTGTTGGAAATAAATATGAACTTCTACAAGATCCCACAAAATTAAGTCAATTCACTAGTTTAAATCCAATTTACATTTCTGCAAAATCAGGAAATAACCTTGATTTATTAAAAGATCAATTATTACATATTATCAACACCGAAGCTCTTCAAAACTCCGCAGTAATTGTAACCAACGTCCGCCATTACGAAGCCCTTACCAAAGCACTCCAATCGCTCCAGGAAGTCAACACCGGACTAAACACCGGCATCACAGGCGATTTTTTAGCCATCGATATTCGTCGAACTTTGCACTTTTTAGCTGAGATTGTAGGAGAAGTTACATCTGAAGACTTGTTGGGGACGATCTTTGGGAAGTTTTGTATCGGAAAGTAACCGCCACAAAACAACCAAACACCAAACCCATAATAAACCAATGTAAAGCCCTGTAATACAGGACTTTTGTAATGCTTGCAAATATACGTTTGTTTTGTTTTAATAGCTGTTTGTTTTGTATTTATT
>JBDNHP010000226.1:0-6805 GCA_041688765.1 Flavobacteriales bacterium | reverse complement strand
CTACTTTTCTATCTTCATGGCTCTTTCTATTCTCACAAATCCTTTAAAACGTCATTGCGAATTTCCATTTTTGATTTGAATTAGCCACATTACTATTTAACAGATGTTCATGCATTTTTAATATCGGTCGAATTTTAGATTGCTGCATTTTAGACTACATTTGAATTCCGATCCTCAACAAGTTCAGCAAACATCATGAAGCAAGGCAGAGTCGTTGGTATTGACCTCGGAATGGCCATAGCACTTTTGGCATTTTCTGCATTGATCATTTCTGGTTCAGTCAGCGGTTGGGAATCGCTTGCTGGAACATTTGAAAACAATATTGTAGAAGACGTTTTTCCCGCATTTCTGTTCTACATGTTCGGTTTTAGATCCTCTTTCGTTATTAGAACAGCACTTCCCGGGCCAAAGCGCAGTCTCAGATATTTCTTTGTAAGAGGCAGCGCCATTAGTATTTTAGGACTTCTGAATTACTTTTTGAATGATGATCTTTTCCTTATTGGCATTGGGCTTTGTGTTTTATTAAGTCCGGTAATTTGCCTACTTCACACCAGCTTTCTATATTTTTTCATGTTTTCAGGCGCAATTCTATCGCTTATTGTTTCAATGGGAAATATTGAAGATGCTTCAATGATGTTAAATAGTAAGCAACATTGGTGGGAAATGTTCATTTTTCTCAGACATGATGCTATGCTGCCATGGCTTATGTTTTATTTCTTTGGACTGATTATCGGTCGAAAGAATTTTGGAGAAGAAAAATGGTTCCGATATTTCTTCAGTAGCTCAGTTATATTTCTGGCATTCAGCATATTGGCTAACTTTTTAATCAACAATTCCTTTAATGGGAGTTATCTGCAGGATGAGCATGGCGCTTCACGTTTATTCCCATTTAATATTTACCTCTATCGTCCGGCTTTTTTGCTCATGGCGCTCCCTCTTTGCAATCTTCTATTGATTGCATCGAGTTTACTGAGTGCTAAAATGATGGAAAGTAAATTCTGGGGAGGTGTTTTCAGAATTGGACAGTTTCATTTAAGTTATTTATTGATTGCCATTACAACTTCAGGCTTACTGCATGGAACAGCTGAAGGACAAATGGCAATAGCCTCTAGTATTTCATTGGCTTACGTCGTTCTTATCTTTATCTTAGCTACATCAACCAAGGATTTAATCCAAAACGGACCCATAGAGTGGTTTGTGCAGCGTATGTATTAAACTATGATAGTGCTACAAGCAAGCTGGAAAAAATACCTGCTCCATTTTAAATTTGCTGCAAAAACATCCCGCAACACGCTACATCAAAGGCCCGTTTGGTTTCTTATTGTAAAGTCCAATGATAAAATTAGGGCAATTGGCGAATGTGCATATTTATCAGGACTTAGCCCAGAATCTGAAAATGAAATTGAAAAAGGACTAACAGAAATCTGTAAAAATCTCCAATCATTTTTGGATTTTCCTGATCAACTAAATAATCTCCCCTCATTAAAAATGGCGATGGAAATGGTTATTACGAGTTTAAAAAGCGGGGCACTTTTGCAACCATTTCCTGGAGATTTTGCTGATTCAAAAAAATGTATTCCAATCAATGGCTTAGTTTGGATGGGCGATGTATCAGAAATGCGCATCCGAATCCAAAACAAAATAGAGGAAGGATATAAATGTATCAAGCTAAAAATAGGAGGTATAAACTTTGACGAAGAATGGCAATTGCTTCATACTCTTCGGGAACGATTTACTCCAGATGAATTGGAATTAAGGCTGGATGCCAATGGCGCATTTTCAGCGGATGACGTTGACGATAAGCTTCATAAATTAGCTCCGCTTGGCATACACTCCATCGAGCAACCCATTAAAGCAAAACTATGGCAAAAGATGGCTGAACTTTGCAAGAATTCAGTAATTCCAATTGCACTAGATGAAGAACTAATTGGGGTAAATACACGTTATGAAAAAGTGCAACTTTTAGACACATTAAAACCTGCTTACATCATTCTTAAGCCTAGTTTACTTGGAGGATTTTCTAGTTGCGATGAATGGATTGATTTGGCTTCTGAAAGAAATATAGGTTTTTGGGCCACATCTGCATTGGAATCTAATATTGGATTAAATGCTATTTCACAGTGGGTCAGCCATAAAGATACCGCTGGGATGCCGCAAGGACTGGGTACTGGACAACTATATACTAATAATATTGCTTCGGCATTGCATATTAAAAATGGCAAAATTTGTTTTGAAAAAAATGCTGTTTGGGATTTAAGTTTATTTGAAAATTGACATGGTTACCTGGACAATTGGAAATGTTAGCCTTTCACCTGATGAATTCAGAGCAAAGTATGCGAATGTTTATCGAAATACTATGCCTGATTGGGAAAGAGAAATTGCCGAATTTCTGGATGAATGGAACAATGAATTGCCATATATCAATATGCATACTTCAGGTTCTACTGGCGAAGCGAAGAACATCAGGCTGAGTAAAGAATTCATGAGAGAAAGTGCCGAGCGAACTCTAAAATTATTCGACCTCAAGGCAGGTGATCCTATTTTACTCTGTTTACCGGTTCGATTTGTCGCCGGAAAAATGATGATTGTAAGAGCTTTAGAAGGTGATCTCAACTTGCACGCAAGCCCTCCAACTTCCACGCCATTGCGTAATGTACAAGGCAAATTCCGATTTGCAGCCATGATTCCTTTGCAAGTGATTCAAACACTTAAAGACGATGCTAAAGATTTGGCAAGAATTGAACATCTCATTATTGGCGGAGCGGCATTACCGCCAGAGATTCAATTGAAACTTTCTGAATTGAAAGGGAATTTCTATGAGACTTATGGGATGACCGAAACTGCAACCCATGTAGCATTCAGAAAAGTGAGTAAAAATCTTGATCAGGCTTTTGAAGCCTTGCCCGGAATTCGATTTAGCACCAATGAGGAAGAGTGTTTAAAAATAAGCTTTGAAGGAAAACCAGACTTTGAACTCCAAACGCGAGATAGCGTGAAACTTATTGACAATCAACACTTTGTTTGGCTAGGAAGAGTGGATCTCATCATTAACTCTGGTGGAATTAAATTACATCCAGAAATTCTTGAAAATAAACTAAGTGGAATTATAAGTCAGCGATTCTACCTGGTTGGTGTTGCAGACAAGCTCTTCGGTCAAAAACTCGTTTTAATTATGGAGGGAATAAATCCCGACAAAAAAGAGCTCAGTTTGTTAAAATATGAAATCGAAAAAAGGCTAGACAAATACGAAATCCCTAAGGAACTTCACTTTGTTAAACGTTTTTTCGAAACCCCAAATCATAAGGTAATTAGAAAATGGCCACTAGATTAAAACTTGTTTTTGCATCACACAATGCTCATAAGGTAAAGGAAATTGGGTTGAAATTAGAGGAAGAATTTGAAGTTCTTTCGCTTGATGATATTGCTTGTTTGGATGACATCCCGGAAACTGGAATCACATTAGAAGAAAATGCCATTCTGAAAGCGAGATATGTTTATAAAAAATTTGGATTGAATTGCTTTGCCGATGATACCGGACTCGAAGTGAAGGCTTTAAACGGGGCTCCTGGCGTAATATCAGCCAGATATGCAGGTGAAGGCAGAAATTCAGAAGATAACATCGACAAACTTCTTTGGAAATTAGATCATTTATTGGACAGAGATGCCCGATTCAGAACCGTAATTTGTTTCATAAACAATGGAGATATTACCCTATTTGAAGGAATAGTAAATGGCAGAATATTGCTTAAACGACAAGGAGCTGGAGGCTTTGGTTATGATGCAATCTTTGAACCTGAGGGATATGAAATCAGTTTTGCAGAAATGAGCATCGAAGAAAAAAATAGAATCAGTCACAGAGGAAAAGCCGTTGACTTACTTATAGCTCATTTAAAGAACATGAATATTTCTATTTAGTCACAATTACTATCTTGCGTATTCATTTTACCTCGGAATATGATCAATTATCTTGATTTTGAGCAACCTATAAAGGAACTCAGAGAGCAGCTCAGCAAAACACTCGAGATTGCTGAGAAGAGTGATGTGAATGTTAGCGCAACGATAAAGGAGCTGGAGAAAAAAATAAAAGACACTACCAAAGAAATTTACTCAAACCTCACGCCATGGCAGCGGGTTATGGTGAGTCGACATCCTGACAGGCCTTATACACTAGCCTATATTAATGCAATTACCGATAATAGTTGGATAGAATTACACGGCGATCGGAGTGTAAAAGACGATAAAGCCATGATTGGTGGATTTGGATTAATAGGCACTCAAAGTGTAATGTTTATTGGGCAACAAAAGGGCATTAATACTAAAATGCGACAGTATCGTAATTTTGGAATGGCCAATCCGGAAGGGTATCGCAAAGCACTCAGGCTTATGAAATTAGCTGAGAAATTTAACAAACCAATTGTAACTTTGATTGATACTCCGGGAGCTTACCCAGGATTAGAAGCAGAAGAGCGCGGACAAGGGGAAGCCATTGCCAGAAACCTATTTGAGATGATGAAGCTCAAAGTTCCTGTGATTTGCATTGTTATTGGAGAAGGAGCTTCAGGTGGTGCATTAGGTATAGGAATTGGCGACAAAGTATTAATGCTCGAAAACACATGGTATTCAGTGATTTCACCCGAAAGTTGCTCCTCTATCCTTTGGAGAAGCTGGGATCATAAAGTGACTGCCGCTAGCGCACTAAAACTTACCGCTGAAGATATGTTATCTAATAAACTTATCGACGGAGTTATTAAGGAACCTCTTGGTGGTGCACATGCCAATATAGAAGAAGTATTTGACGTGGTGAAGAAAGAAATAATTAAGCAACTCGCTAAGCTTGAGGCTATAGAACCCGAAAAACGGGTTGAATCGAGAATTAAAAAATTCTCGTCGATGGGAGTTGTTATAAACTGATTATTCGGAACTTAGACGTTTTTTTCGTCTGAAATTACATCTTAATAATTTTCTGCTTTTCTTTTCCAATTAGGATTGTTAGCTTTGCAGCAACTTTCCGATATGGAAAGCAAGCCAAATATAAAGCTATAATAAATTATCTATGAAATCTTTGCAAATCTTTACTTCTTCATTATTCCTTGCGATAGCGATCGTTTTCGCCGGTTGCGGTGGACTTGGTAAAATGGAAAAGTATGTTGATGAACTCGGTGCTAAAGCCGAACCTGATCCGCTTATCGTTCGTGGCGATAGTGTTGAACTTACAGTATCAGGTACCTTTCCTGCTAAATACTTTCACAAGAAAGTAGTTGCAGAAGCTACTCCAGTTCTCACTTATAGTAGTGGTGAGAAGGCATTCAAAATGAAAGGCTATCAGGGCGAATCTGCTGCCGGTAACTATGAGGTGATCCCTTACGAGAAAGGAAAATCTTTCAATTACACATCTAAAGTGGCCTATGAACCTGCGATGGCTGAGTCTAACCTCGAATTGCGCATTCAAGGAACTAAAGGAAGTAAATCATCAACTTTTGACCCACTTCCGATTGGTAGAGGTGTTATCACAACTCCTTATCTATTAAAGAGTGATGACAAAGCCATTATGGCAAAAGACAATTTCAAGCGTATCCTTTCTTTAGAGAAGAACGCAGTCATCAATTTCGATTATAACTCTTCAAACGTCAAGGCTAACGAATTAAAAGACACAGATGTTAAAGATCTATACGCTTTTATTGCGTCAACCAAAGGAAATGATGGTATTTCTATGAAAGGTGTTGATGCTGAATCTTACTGCTCACCGGAAGGTGAAATTTCTTTAAATGAGAATTTAGCTCAAGAGCGTTCTGAAAAAACAAATGCTGCTATTGCTGCTGAGTTCAAGAAAAACAAAATTGCTACTCAAAACGCAGATGCATTTTTCAAGAATACACCAAAAGGCGAAGACTGGGCTGGTTTCAAAGAAAAAATGGAGAAGTCTAATATCCAAGACAAAAACCTTATTCTTCGTGTTCTTGAAATGTACACTGATCTAAACAAGCGTGAGCAAGAAATCAAAAACCTTGCGGCTACCTACAAAGAAATTCAGGAGGAAATTCTGCCTCAATTGCGTCGTTCACAAATCAGCCTTAATTATGATCTAGTAGGTTATAGCGATGATGAAATTCAACAACTTTCTTCAAGTAATCCTGCTATTCTTACTGTGGAAGAAATACTTTACGCTGCAACGCTTACTGAAGATTTGAACGAAAAACTTCGCATCTACAACGAAGCGGCAAAGAACTTCCCTAATGATTACCGCGGAATCAATAACGCCGGTTATATTTATATGCTTCAAAACAAAACAAATGAAGCAGAGGCTCAATTCAACAAAGCTTTTGAAGTAAAAGCAGATCCTATTGTTGCTAACAACCTCGGTGTAATCGCACGTTTGAAAGGTGATCGCGAAAAAGCACTCGATTATTTCGCTGATGCCTCTGCTGCAGGTGCCGAAGTGAAGTACAACAAAGGTCTTGTGCAAATCCAAAACGGTGATTATGCTTCTGCAATCAGTGGAATGGGCACAAACAACAGCTTCAATCTTGCTCTTGCTAAAGTATTAAATGGTGATGCAAGTGGTGCTAAAACTGTTATGAGTAATAGCGGTGACGATAGTGCTACTGCCGATTACCTTCGTGCAATAATTGCTGCACGCTTAAGTGATGCTTCTGGTGTAAGCAGCAATCTTAGCAGCGCAGTTAGCAAAGATGGTTCTTTGAAAGCTAAGGCTATGAAAGATCTTGAATTCCGCAACTACTGGGAATCTCTGAACCTTTAATCCTTTTGGATTACAATATAAAAGTCCCGCATTTGCGGGACTTTT
>JBDNHP010000225.1:0-5048 GCA_041688765.1 Flavobacteriales bacterium | reverse complement strand
TTTCATCGCCCGTAATTCCACCAACTCCCAGATCTGTAAAGATCCCGTCAAGTCCGTTATTGTGAGGCAAATAATCCGAAAATTGAGAAGAGCCAAAGCCGTGGCAATGAAAGCAATCAGCTCCGTTTTGCCCGCCTTGAACGCTTTCGGGATCTCCCCCTTCAAAAAGGAAAAGCTCTAATCCCCGCTGCTCTTGATCAGTTAAAAGTTCCATTCCTAATCTTGAGCGATCAAATTTAGATTCGGCCGAAATCATAGTGCGCAAGAAACTTGCAATTGCTTTAACAATGCGATCTTCCGTTACTTCTGCTGTTCCGTATGCAGCATCAAACATGGATGCATATTGTGGAAGGCCCGAAATATCAGCCACCGCATTTTCCCAGGACTCATTCATTTCAATCGGATTCGGAACAGGTTCTCTAACCTGATCTTCTAATGTTAGCGACCTTCCATCCCAGAAATAATCGTTGGCCCAGCCTAAATTTATTAAGGCCATCGCCTGTCTAGTGCCTTGTTCTCCGGTAATGCCGATAGAGAACTGATTTGGATCTGAAAATGCATTTTCCGGAAAATGACAACCACCACATGACATCGTATTGTCTCCAGAGAGCTGCTTTTCCCAAAATAAGTGTTTTCCTAATTCAACTCCTTCAACGGTTAAGGGATTATCGTTTGGAATATCCATGGGTGGAAAGAATGGAGGGATATAAAGATTGTACGGAGTTGCATCAGGATTCGTGTCCGGTGCAGTTGGTCGTTCTACCACATCCACCTTATCTTTCTTGCATGAAACAAGGACTGCAATGCTGTAAAAGAGCACTATAATCGATAAGTATGAAAGTTTAGATTTGGTCATTTTCAAGGCAAATAGACAGGGTTAAAGATAAATGATTTGTCTGTGAGTGATTCTAAAAATGCTTTAAGATCGCTAATCTCATTGGCGTTGAGGTTCAAATTTCTTATCCTTTCATCTTTTAATTTATGCGGATTTGAACCCTCATTAAAAAACAGCAATACATCATCAATGTTCTCAATAGATCCATCGTGCATGTAGGGGTCTGTTAGCATTATATTTCTCAATGAAGGAGTTTTGAATTTCCCTTCGTCAGAATTGTTGAGTGTAATTCTTGCTCTGCCTATATCTTCATAGTTCTCGGTCAAACCAATATTGTGGTATGATTCATCACTAAAGTTAAATCCGGAATGACATGACCCACAGGAAGTTCGATCAGAATAAAATAGTTCCATTCCTCTTTTCGCAGCATCATTTAATGCCTCAGTATTTCCATTCACGTATTGATCATAATGCGAATTTCCGCTTATTAGAATCCGTTCAAATGAGGCGATTGCTCTGGTGATCACATAAGGATCAATTTCTCTACCATAAGCAGCAATACTCAATTCCTGAAGAGCGTCATCATTTTGAAGTCGGCTCGCGACTTCCAAAATGCTGAAATCAAATTCATTTGGATCATGAATGGGAGCCATTACCTGAAGTTCAAGGGAAGGAACTCCGCCATCCATCATAAATCTGTTGCGGTAAGCTATATTAGCCAAAGTTGATGCGTTTCTTGATCCTGGTCTATTATTAACACCTATGCTGACATTCAATTGGTTTGTAAATGCAAATTCTTGAAAATGGCATGATCCGCAAGAGATACTCATATCTCTCGATAAACGATTGTCAAAAAAAAGAGCTTTTCCCAATTCAACTCGTTTGGTTGTAAGTTGATTATCATCTGGGAATTCGATATCGGGAAAATGAGTGGGAAGTATTAAGTCATAAGGCGAATCTTTTAAAGATTCTGTTTCAGGCACAATGCTTTCAGGCCGGCATGATATTACACCAGTTAAAACGAGAGCGATCAGGCCTATTTTCAATTTCATTCAAAGTAAATCTGAGCATTGAACAAATCAGTGAACCGCTCAGCCAAAGGTAAATTACCGGAAGTATGAGTGAGGTAGTTCTCCTTGATGTCAATAGTATCAATATCATTATAAAAAAAGCGATCCACTGCAAAACGCAAATCCATGCAAGTTGTGCCATCGCTCCCTACTGTGAAGTTAGTGTTTTCAAATACATGAGATCTAAAAAGTACATCTTCTCCGCAATGAAAAGCAAAAGGGTGAAGTAAGGGATTTCCTTCTACGCCTAAAGTATCGGCTTTTCCTTCAAATTTTACGAAAATATATCCAGTGTTCCAAGTCCAAAACATTCCTTGTGATCCGGAAACACTTAATGGATGAGAATTTGCATACTGTGTAGGGTCCTGATCTTTGTTAAGTTCTTCAGGAACCCCAATGGAAAGAAGCATTCCCTCGTAGTCACCGGCAGCTACTTGGTAAATGTGAGATTCCATTGCATCGAGGTCAAATAGTGCAATTTCAAACAGCGGTGTTGTGCTTCCGTCAGATTTTAATAATAAAGCATTGCTGATGTAAAACTTGAAATCATCAACACGAATGCGATGCCCAAGGATATCATAATAAATCTGCCCTACTTCAAAGTCTTCGCCTTCATAAGTAGGAAGCAGACGCAATTGGAAATTGCCAATCCCGTCTTCTTGCACTTCTTTAGTGCATGAACTCATGAATGCAGCAAATGTCAGTATGCCGATGATTGAGAAAATTTTTCCTAAACTCATTTTTTTTGGCTTAATCTAGGATGCTAAAACTTGTGATAGAATTGTCTGCAAGAGAGTTTGTTAATACACTTGCGCCATGCGTTCCAGCTAAAGCAATGGAGAAGTCGATTCCATTAAACCATTGATCGAGGGCAACTTTTACATGAAGTGTTATTCCATTGGCAGCTACATCACGGTGACACATCATACTGGTTTCACGATAAATGGCATCAGTGGCAGCATGAATTTCAAAATATTCATAAGAACCATCACTTTCAGGGTCTCTGCTGCCAGAAATCACAATAAACTTATAACCTGAGTCTGGGTTCCAGCCCCAATGCATTGTTCCATCATTTAGAGGGTAAGCGGCAGCAGTAGGGTCAGCGTGATTGGTGTCATAGTCCAAGCCTAATGAGAAATTGAGGGTGTGAATATGATCGAGTTCAATTTCGCCCAAAGTTCTTTCGTTTTCAATACCGGCATCGATGAGTAGCACTTTTTCCAAATGAGGTTGTGTATCATCATCCATCATTCCTTCCGAAACAAAATTGCTCAAATAATATCTTACGTCATCGAGGATCACATTGGTTCCATTGACGTTATACACTTGACCATATTCAAATTCCACATCATTCCAAAAATGATGGACATGTAAATCGAGATTTCGCTCTTCTGTTGGAACTGGTAAGGTTATTATTTCTTCCTTGTCTTTTTTGCACGCAACTAATACTAGTCCTGCGAATAGGCTCAGAAACCAAGGTTTGACCAAACTTTTCATTTTATTCTTATAAGTTCTGTAGGGTAGTACAATTATCATTCTATTTTCCCTCTTCATCAAGTCCATAAATGCGATCGAATTCAATTTGTTCGATGGATTTATGCTTTTTGAGTTTGAGAAAAATCAAGCCGGCAGCAACGCTAGTTGTATCAAAAGTCATTCTCACAATTCTTAAATGATCAACGGTGTCTATAATTCTTAGCTTTTTCGATCTGAATTTTCTCAAGACTAATGTAGTGTCCTTGAGATCATAAAATCGAATAAACAAGCGATCAATTCTGCTTTCTGGCCCTAGATTTACTCCTGATGCCTCTTTGTTCAATCGGCATGAATTTAACAAAATGGACATTGCAGGAATTACAATTACACAACAAGCTAAAGGTCTGAAATAATTTCTCATTCCTATATGATATTAGTCACGAAGCTAATGTTTTAACTTAGCCGAATGTCGGAAGGAAAGTTATTCAAAGTTTATCGCTCGTCTGCGGGGTCCGGTAAAACATTTACCCTCGTTCGTGAATATCTCAGGCTTTGCATTAGCAGTAAGGATCCGAATTATTTTTCCCGGATCCTCGCAATCACCTTTACCAATAAGGCTGCTGAGGAGATGAAAGAGCGGGTTTTGAATAATCTTAGGGGTATAGCCGAGGGAGAATCTTCGATTTATTTTAATGCCGGAATGCAAAAGCAGCTTATAGATTTGCTTAAAATTGACGCACAACAGTTGCAGTCTCGTTGCGCTGAAATACTCCGACACATGTTGCATCACTATGGTGATTTGGCTATCAGTACCATAGATAAGTTTATTCATGGATTAATTAGAAGTTTTTCGAGAGATCTCCGTTTGTCGCCTGAGTTCGAAGTAGATATTGATTCACAAGGATTGATATCAAGGGCGGTAGAAGAATTACTTTCAAGGGTAGGAATCGATCATGAAATAAGCAAACTCCTTATTCATTTCACCGAAAGTCAGGTGGAAGATGAGGCAGATTGGAAAATACGCGAAGCATTGCAAGGACTTTCGATTGAATTGTTGAAGGAAAGTGCAATCGAACCATTAGAGAAACTTAGTAAAATCCCTGATGAGGTTTTTTTGGAACTTCCGGCTAAACTGAAGTCTGCTATTCTTCAAATCGAAAAGGATCTTTCTGACGAAGCCGCATCTCTCCTTGCGTTTTTTGAAGAACACAATCTTGAAGATCGTCATTTTAAGGGCAAATTATTACCAAAATGGCTGCAAAAATTCGTGAATGGACACCCGGAATGGCCAAAGAAAACAATAAACGAATCCGTTGAAACGGGCCTTTGGTGTGCTAAGTCTCTAAAGGGGCCAGATCGAGAGCAAATTGATAGATACTCTTCGGAAATTTCCAGCAGGATGAATATGCTGATGGACAAGCTGAGCAATCAGTACAGCATTTATAAAATTAAGAAGGCCATTCTGGCATTTTTCTATCCTATGATTACTTTGAGACATATTTCTGGAATTATAGATGAGCTGAAAAAATCGGAAGGAATTCTTCCAATTAGTGAATTTAACCGAATGGTGGCAGGTATTGTGGCTAGTAGTCCTGCGCCTTTTATTTTTGAGCGCATTGGTGAACGCTATAATCATTTCTTAATTGATGAATTTCAAGACACCTCAG
>JBDNHP010000224.1:0-3467 GCA_041688765.1 Flavobacteriales bacterium | reverse complement strand
GTTTCACAAAAAAAAAAAACATTTATCGCGCATTGAATAAAGCGGCATTTCGTTGTATTATTGCAAGGTAAAAATTGCTGTTTCTTTCATTGATGAAATACAGATTCTACGCATCAGGCATGTTCGTCCCTCAATACAAAGGCATCGTAATGTCTTTTGTTCACTGCATATTGAGTAGGAGTTTTACTTTGCCCGAAGTTTTCTTAAATAGAATATTTTCATTTTCTTCATTCAACTGCTTTGGTTCTTTTAAGGCAGGCGCATTGATGGCATACCGGATTTGAGAGCATTGATCGCTAAATCAATTTTCTAATCCATTATTTCCAAATCAATCCATGAAAAATAAATACTTCGATCTTGTAGATCAAACCTTTGAATGGCCTCAGCCAGAATTTAAGCTCAAAGACTCCAATCTTCTATTTCATGATGTGCCCTTAATGGACATCATTAAAGAATATGGTACGCCTACTAAGTTTACCTACTTGCCTAAAGTTTCCGACAATATTCAAAGGGTGAAGGGTTGGTTTTCAAAAGCCATCGAAAAGCTTGATTATAAGGGGAATTACCATTATTGCTATTGCACCAAAAGCAGTCACTTCTCCTATATCCTCAGGGAAGTTTTAAAAAATGATGTGCATCTCGAAACTTCTTCCGATTTTGATATCGATATCATCGAACGCCTTTATGAACAGGGCAAAATCGATTTGGAAAGAAGAATTATTTGCAACGGTTTTAAGAAGGAATCGTACATCCATAAAATTGTTGGACTGGTTGACAAAGGCTTTACTAATGTTTTGCCGGTGATTGATAATTACCTGGAGTGGAATTTCATTGAAGAACTGATTGACGAGCCTTTGGATGTGGGAATTCGTATCGCAGCGGAAGAAGAACCAAAATTTGAGTTTTATACTTACAGATTAGGAATAGGTTACCACGAAATCATCGACTTTTATAAAAAGAGGATGAGCAATTCAGGCAATCTTCGTTTGAAAATGCTTCACTTTTTGTGAATACTGGGATTAACGACAATGCTTATTACTGGAGCGAGTTGCAAAAATGTCTGCGCGTTTATGTGCAACTCAGACAGATTTGTCCAACGCTCGACTCTTTAAATATAGGAGGCGGTTTCCCAATCAAAAACTCATTAGCCTTCGACTATCCATACGAATATATGGTAGAAGAAATTCTTACTCAGGTTAAGGCTATTTGCGATGAATATAATGTTCCGGTTCCGGATATCTATACTGAATTTGGCTCATTTACAGTAGGCGAAAGTGGTGGTGCTCTGTACAAAGTGTTGTATCAAAAGCAACAGAACGACAAGGAAAAATGGAACATGATTGATAGTTCCTTTATGACTACTCTTCCAGATGCCTGGGCTATAAATAAGCGTTTTATCATGCTTCCCGTTAATCGTTGGGATGATGCTTACGAGCGGGTTTTCCTTGGTGGACTTACTTGCGATAGTGATGATTATTATAATTCCGAGCAGCACGTAAACGCTATCTATTTGCCTCGGTATAGAGAAGCCGTACCTTTATATATCGGTTTCTTCCATACCGGTGCATATCAGGAAACAATAGGCGGATTTGGTGGAATACATCACTGCTTAATTCCCCAGCCAAAGCACCTCTTAATAGACCGGGATGAAAATGGAAAAATTACCATTGAAGTATTTGCCGAAGAGCAAAAAGCAGAAAGCATGCTCTCCATTTTAGGCTATTGAATAATATGACTAAAAACAAGATCAAGAGCACCGACATAGCTAAAATTGTCGTTAACCTTGTTATTGTTATCACTCTTTTCCTGCTGCGTCCTGCCTACACTCGAGTGATGCAGGGAGTTGATTTCAGTGAAAGATTTGAACGACATCTTTATTTGGTACTCATAGGAATGGCCATCCTGGCGGTGCTTCGACGATCTGTCATTATTGTTTTCCGATTTACCAGACCCGATCAAAAAGCAGATAACATAATTCTTGGAACGAGTTTAATTATCCGAGTATTCCATGTGTTTTTTGGTATTCTACTTTCACTTTCATTCTTTGATGTAAGTGTTGGAGAAGCGCTTTCTACCATTAGTATCATAGCCGTTGCTATTACGCTTATCACCAAAGATTATATCAGCAATACGCTCAACGGAATGATCCTTGCTTTTAGCGATCACGTGCAATTGGATGATTATGTGAGTATCGGTGATTTTAAAGGGAAAATTCAGGCCATCTCCCTATCTCATCTTCAATTACTTACAGACGATGATGATATCGTTTTTATTCCAAACAATAAGGTTTTTGTAACCGAAGTAACTAATTATACCCGGCGATCCATAAAAAAGAGCAGTCTCGATTTTGAAATGGATCCTCTTGTGCATGGTGATGTAGATCAATTTGAACGATACCTTATTGATGCCATGAAGCCCATGCATCGTTACATCAAGGTGGATACTTTTAATCTGAAAGTAGTTCAAATGAAGGAGAAAACGGTTCATTTGAAGTTTCAATATGTTCTTCTCGATCCTGTAAATAAAGAAATCGAGAAGAAAACACGTCGGTTTTGTGCCCGAAGAATCATTGGGTACCTTCACCAAAAGCCCGATTGAAGGCTATTCCACAAAAAACTGAAAACATTTTTTCATTTTTGTAAATCCTATACCATTCATGGTATAAATTCGCAACCAAATCAGAAAAAACAAGGAATTACGCAATCGTCCTTTTATGGGAATCATTTATTTTACAGAATTTCTAGTTTTCTTTGATTTCTTGCTTACTATATTCATTTTTGTACCCTAATTGTAATTAAGGAATAATGGCCAAAGAACGGAATGCAATTTCCCGTTTCATAGAAGAGAATTTTCTTCATTTCAACTCAGCAGCCTTGGTTGATGCGGCGAAAGGCTATGAAACACATCTTGAAAAAGGCGGGAAAATGATGATTACGCTGGCCGGCGCAATGAGTACCGCTGAGATTGGCAAAACCTTGGCTGAAATGATCAGACAAGACAAAGTTCAGATTATATCCTGCACCGGAGCCAATCTTGAAGAGGATATCATGAATCTGGTGGCGCACACCCATTACAAACGTGTGCCTAACTATCGCGATTTAACTCCTCAACAAGAATGGGATTTAATGCAGGATGGAATGAACCGGGTAACGGATACCTGCATTCCCGAAGAAGAGGCTTTTAGAAGGATCGAACACCATATTTATAAAATCTGGAAAGACGCTCAAAACAAGGGAGAACGTTGTTTTCCGCATGAATTTATGTATCGCTTACTGAATTCAGAAGTGATGCAAGAGCATTATGAAATTGATGTTAAAAATTCATGGATGATTGCAGCGGCTGAGAAAAATCTTCCTATCATAGTGCCGGGTTGGGAAGATAGTACCATGGGGAACATTTTTGCCGGGTATTGTATCAAAGGTGATCTTGATCCACGCCCTATGAAATCCGGAATCGAATATATGACC
>JBDNHP010000223.1:0-6033 GCA_041688765.1 Flavobacteriales bacterium | reverse complement strand
GAATCTTGATTGTAAAACCAAGGTTTAAGTGTGACTTGAGCTGTTCCGGGAGCTTGACGATTTTTCCAGTCGAAAGTTAAGTCGATTCGTGTGTGGATAAGGTCAAAAGCCTTTGCTGCAGAAGCGTTGTAAATTTTTTCTTCCGGAAAAACTTCTACTTCATCCAATTCGAAATAGTCCAGATCCTCACTATTTGATTCTTCGCTTTTTTTAAAGAGGGAACAAGCGCTGAATAATATCGAAATAGAGAGCATGGTTAGCACCGACTTCTTATTAAACACCATCATTTTTATTCGAATTAGAATACCGCTTCAAAGTTAAGACAATTGAAATCCTGAATTTACCTAATTGTGACAGGCAGCATAAATGCGTAGATTAGCGGTTTAATTCGGAATTCGGGCGATGTTAAAAGTAGCTATTGATGGCGGTGAAAGCCGCATTATTGAACTCTCTGAGTCTAAGAGAACCGTTAATGTGAATGGTAACGACCACGTTATTGATTTTATCAAACTGGACTCTGGTCATTTTCATCTTATTTGCGATAACAAGTCATTTGATGTAGAACTAGAGTCCTTCAATAGGGATGAAAAAAGTTTAGTTCTTGTTTTAAATGGTATTAGGCATGAGGTTAAGCTCAAGGATCAGTATGATGAGTTGTTAGAGCGCCTTGGGCTTGACAAAACAAGTGCGAAAAAAGACAGTAGTGTAAAAGCACCTATGCCAGGCTTAGTTTTGGATATATTGGTTGCTCTAGGCCAAGAGGTTCAGAAAGACAGTCCATTGATTATTCTAGAAGCCATGAAGATGGAGAATGTGATAAAAGCACAGGGCCCGGGAGTTATAAAGAAGATTTTCATTAATAAAGGTTCAACCGTCGAGAAGAACTCGTTACTCATCGAGTACGAAGCCTGAAGAGTCGAATCAGGCAACATTCCCTCTCAAAACCTCGTTTTAATCAATAAAGACAGGCTTTACACACGGGGCTGTGTATAAGTTCTCGTTGCTGTCAACATAATACCTGAGGGAAACTTAATTTTATGATATCAAGGAATAGCATGCAATCCGGGAAGAATTCATCATTCAAAAACAATCTTTTACACTTCGGGCTTTGCCTGATGGCATTGGGTTATAGCGTTAATTTATACGCTCAGCCTTGTGTAACACCGGTAAATTTATGCGCTGAAGAGCCAGCAACATTTACCGAAATGGATCAAGCTTTTCCGGTAAATGTGGGATGTTTTGATGCGCAGTACACGGCATTTTTCACATTTTCAACGAATGAATTGTTGAACCCCGGACAAGTTACCATCAGCGTTTCTTCTGTTATTTGCTCTGACTTGATAGGTCCACAGGACGTGTATGCTGTTGTGGTTCAGGCAACAATGGGCGATTGCAATCAGGCGGGCTATGTGCCCTTGGGTGATTGCGGAAGTGGAAATGCTGATTTCATTTTTAATAGTGGCGATTTACTACCTGACACGCCTTATTTGCTCATTCTTGGAACCAATACAGATCCCTTTGCGAATCTTTGTGAGGCTTCCGTTACCATTTCCGGTCCTGCCGTTGATATTGATGCTTGTTGTGATGGACAAATAGCCCTTGGCGATCCTTGGTTGATGTCTGTTATCGGCGGAACCCAACCTTTTGGTCAACCCGCCTCATATACCTGGTACCCTCCTGAAACCTTAGATAATTCTGCATCTTCTGACCCAACAGCTTATCCTGAAGAAACTACTACTTATGAAGTAACAGGGACGGTTGGAAATTGCACGGTGACTGATTTTGTTACCGTATTTGTAGGTCCACCAATCAACATTCCAAATACGTTCACTCCCAATGGAGATTTAATAAATGATCTCTGGTTATTAGCCGGAATTCAACGGTTTGAGGGCGTGTTAGTAACTGTATTTGATCGATGGGGACAACAGATTTATAAATCTCTTGGTTACACTCAGCCATGGGATGGCACGAATAACGGAAAAAAATTACCTACAGCCACCTATTACTACGTGATAGAGTTGAATTCTTTGGATGTTAAAATTCCACCCATCACTGGGTCAGTAACATTAATTCATTGATCATGAAGAAGTTATTGGTCCTCACTCTTGTTTTGCATGGCTTTTCCGGATGGGCGCAGCAGGTTCCGCAGTACACGCACCACATTCTGAACATGTTTGGGATTAATCCGGCTTTTGCAGGAAGCAAAAAATGCCTTGACCTCAAAATGGGTTACCGTGAGCAATGGCGGGGATTTGAAGGCGCCCCTAAAACTGCTTATGCCAATATGCATGGAAAAATTGCGGAAAATAAATTCAATTTTCATGGCATAGGCGGAAGAGTAGAAACGGATGATGCCGGGCCATTGAGTTATACGGCATTGAACTTTGCTTATGCCTATCACATGAAGGTTAATCATAAGTCGATGTTCAGTGCTGGGCTGGCGGCTGGCTTTTTACAATGGCGAATAGACGGAGGCGGCATTACGCTGCCGGAAACAGGCTTTTTTGATGACCCGGTTTTAGGCAGTACACAAGCACAATTCATTTTTCCTACTATAGATTTTGGCCTGTGGTGGTATCGTGACGATCGCTTTGTGAGTCTTGCTTTTCGAAATCTGGTTGAACGGAAAGTCGAAAATGTTGGGATGGACACCAGAATAAACCGACATTATATTTTAACAGGTGGAAGAGTTACCGATATAGGTGATGAATTTTATTTCAGAACCAGTGTTAATATTAAATATGTGCCTAACTCTAAATTGGCGATTGATCTTGTTGGGATGATCGATTACAACGATAAAATTGCTTTAGGCTTAGGGGTGAGAAATGGAAATGGCCTGATGGGACTGGTCAGGTTTGATGTGTTTGATTATGTAACCCTAGCTTATTCTTATGATCTGACGGTTTCAAAAATCCGATTTGATGGAAGAAGCACGCATGAAGTTATACTTGGAATTCAGGCTTGTGCCAAAAATGCAAAAGGAGGAATTCCTTGCAGTGCCTATGATTGATAAGGCAAAATGGTTTAACCCCATTTTGTGACAACATAAATCTTAATGCCTTGATCCGAATAACGCTCTTCGTATTCGCCTCCTTTTTTTGTGTGCGAGTTAGCCTTGCACAAACCATGTATTGGGTTGGAGGCTCAGGAAACTGGAACAATGCCGAAAATTGGTCGCTTAGCCCACAAGGAACGGGTGGTGCAGGCATTCCCGATCAAGATAATAACGTAGTTATTGGCCAAACTATTGCAGAAGAAATCAATATTACTGAATCTGCGTTTTGTGCTGGATTATTAGTCGAAAATCTAAGCGCCTTATTAGTGTTTTCAGCCACAGAACAAGCCTCATTCAACTCTTTTGGAAGTGTTGTTCTGCATGACTCATTGGCGATAATTATTCCGCATTGGAACCTCATGGGTAATAGCCCTCATTTAAATGCGAATGATGCAGACATTAGTTCCGAAATAATAGTGAATGTTGACCATGCTTTTAATTTAGACAATCATTTAGTTCTTGATGGAAACGGAACCTTGAATTTACTATCAGGCTCATTCAATTCAAATGGTTTTTCTATTGCTTGCGATATATTCAAATCATCACCGCAATTTGGAACTATTGATCTCAACTCTTCACTATTTTATGTGTCGGAAGGCATCAGTCTGAATGCACAAACCCCAATATTGCAAGAGCATACAAAAACCTTGCTCTATCCACAGCAAATGGCATTTCTTGAGCCCGGTAATTTGCAATTTGAATCGCAGCAATTACCAACTTGCGGAAATGGCCCTGGTCAAACACCATTTACCATTGATGCTATTGTACTATCTAACTATAACGGAGAAGATATTTCATGTAATGGTGCGGATGACGGCGTTGCAACCGTTACAGTATCTGGTGGAATAGGACCCTTTATCTATCAATGGATTGGAGGTGATCTTCCTGGTTTCACTCAAAACTATTCTAATTTGGGTGCAGGAACTTATACTGTTTTAGTTACTGATTTAGGCCAAGGCATTACCTGCGTTGATAATGTGCAGTTCGCAGAACCAGCACCCATCACTATTTTCAGCTTGAGTCTAACACCCCCAAGCTGTGAAGGAAATTGCAATGGAACGGCCACACCAATTGCTATTGGAGGAGTTCCTAATTATGAATACAATTGGAGCAACGGCGAAACTGGATTTATGGCTACACAGCTTTGTGAAGGAAGCAATACGCTAATACTTGCAGATAGTAATGGATGTACTTTTGATTCAACTTTTACACTTGAAAGAGAAATACTAAATTTTAATTTATCAGTAATAAATGTTTTATGCGCTGGTGGAATCACTGGCTCTGCAACAGCTAATCCGGATGGGGGAGCGGGTGGTCCGTACACCATAGAATGGTCTAACGGAGATTCCGGAGTACTTGCTGATGGCCTTACTGCGGGTGACTATACGCTGAGCATAACTGACGGATTAAATTGTACCTCTGATACAACATTCACAGTTACAGAAGAGCCTCCGATTATTATCAATGAAGATGAAATTATTGATGAAAGTTGTGTTGGAGAAATGAATGGAGCAATTAGCATCAGTGTTTCCGGAGGAAGCCTAAACTATACTTTTGAATGGTCAGGCCCCAACGGGTTCAGCTCTGTAAGCGAGGATATTAATGGTTTAGGCGAGGGAGATTATTCCATTACTGTTACAGATGCCAATAATTGTGAGAACACAATTACATTCGCCGTTGACGCACCACCATCGATTTCAATAACAGGATTAATTACTCCGGTTGCTTGTGCGGGCGAATCCACAGGGGCTATTAATCTTACAATTTCTGGTGGTACTCCGGGTTTCCTTGTAGCCTGGAGCGGTCCAAACGGATTTACCTCAAATGTTCAAGACATCACTGGTCTGTCTGCAGGGGATTATACCATTATTGTAACAGACAATGCCAGTTGTGAGGAATCAGAAAGTTTTACAATTACTGAATCTCCCGAACTTGTTTTGGATCAAACAATCACCGAAGTTTCGTGCTATAACGGAGCTGATGGAGCCATTAGCATAACTGTTTCGGGAGGAACACCCACATTTAGTTTTGAATGGAGCGGCCCAAATGGATTTATTGCTATTACTGAAGACATCGCGGGATTAGAATCTGGAGATTATTCTCTCACCATTACAGATAGTAATAATTGCGAAACAGACTATATTTTTCCCTTATCAAATCCAGATCCATTTGATGTTCAAAGTGTTGTGACAGCAGTTTCTTGCTTTGGCAACGATAATGGAACTATTGATCTTAGCGTAAGTGGAGGCAGTCCAAATTATACCTACGGATGGACTGGGCCTAATGGATTTGGATCAACTTTAGAAGATATTAACTCCCTTGAGCCGGGTAATTATTCAGTAACAATAACAGATGCAAATGGATGTGAAGAAAGTCAAGATTTTATAATTGCAGAGCCAACTGAAATTCTTGCTAATCCTGTGATTACCAATATTAGCTGCGGCGGACTTACCGACGGAGCAATTGATCTCAATGCAAGTGGTGGAACACCAGGATATTCCTACGATTGGAGCGGACCGGACGGATTTAGTTCTGTTAACGAAGAGATAACAGGATTGAACAATGGCAGTTATAATTTAACGATCACTGACTCCAATTCATGTACAGAAGATTTCACATTTGATATTACAGAAGATCCTCCATTGGAATTAAATGCAATTATTACAGATGTTGATTGTAATGGCGCAAACAATGGTGAAATTGACCTCAGCATTACCGGAGGAATACCTAATTATGACATAGCCTGGTTAGGAGACGCAGGATTTACCTCAAGTACCGAAGATATCAGCAATTTGGCACCCGGTGATTATTCAGTTGCCGTGACCGATGCAAATTCCTGTATAATTTCTCAAACATTTAGTATTTCGGAACCTGTAGAAATTGAAATAATTGTGGATTTAACGCCAATTACTTGTCCTGGTGAAGCAGATGCCACAATTGATATTACTATAAATGGCGGTAATTTTCCTTATGATTTT
>JBDNHP010000222.1:0-6745 GCA_041688765.1 Flavobacteriales bacterium | reverse complement strand
TTTTGAAAGAATAGCATTTGCATAATTCATCAACCATAACAGAGCCGGGTAAGGCCGACTTGGAAAAATCATTGCGAACAAGGTCGGTGATCATAATATTCTCTGCCAATTCTTTGGGGTCATTCAAAAGATCCTGAAGTAATTCCTGATCTTCCATCGGATTTAAACCTCGTCTTCTTGTCCCTTTGATAGGCTGGCTCATAATTCGATTTCCGTTGCGACTTAAAAATCGTTCCGGACTGCCGCAAATCAACGTGTGCTTAGGACTATTAAAATACGCTGAAAATGGCGCCTTTGTTCTTGAATTTAATCGTTGCCAAAGTTGAAAAGGATCATCTTTGAACTCGGCCTCTAGGTTCAAACAATAATTCAATTCATAAATATTCCCATACTGAATATTATTTTGAATAATGGCCACTTTATTTAAATATTCAGATTTTGAAATATTAAATTTCAAATCAGAAGAAATCATGGGCTTTCTTTCTGCTTCTGATTGAATAATATGTTCAGCCTTGCCTATTAATTCTTCATTTGAAGCATGGATTATTGCTTTGTCACCCAGCATTTCTACCACACAATTCGGTCGGAAAAAATACAATTGAGGAATTATATTTCTTTGAAGATTCGGATTAAAAATGGAGGGCTCAAAAACTTCACCCAGCTCATAAGCCATAAGGCCAAAAAACCAAGCTGATCTATCATCAATGAATTCATCCAGCATTTCTATTTGTACTGGATTATGAAGACTAAGCTCATCGCTGCATCCAAAAGCAAGAATAGACTTTCGCTTAGGGTCATTGGAATGAAAAAACGCACAAACCTCATCTTTCAGGAAGCTAAGATCTGGAATTGAAAAACCCTTGGCCTGAATTTCTTTTCTATATTCCACTTTACGAAGGTAGTTCTTGTCGGACTATATCCTGCATACATTTCACCCAGTCCGGGTGAACATTCAAGCCTTCTACCAACTGTAAATGTTCCCCTCCGTTTTCTTTAAAAATTTCGAGGTATTCATGTCCAATTTCAACGGTGGTTTCAAGACAATCAGCAATAAACGCAGGAGAAAAAACCAATAATCGCTTGCTCCCTTTTAGGGCTAATTCTTTCACCACAACATCCGAAAAAGGCTCCATCCATTTGCTGTCAAGCCTACTTTGAAAACATACGGTATATTGCTTTTCCGAAATTCCCATTGCCGCAGCAATCATGCGAGAAGTGGCAAAACAAGTCGCTTTATAACAATATACATTTTCATCATTTATCTCGCTTTCACAGTCGTGATTTCCGCAGTTTTTATCTTCGTAAACTTTGTCAATCTGCCTAACCGGAAGTCCGTGATAACTGAATAAAATATGGTCATATTTCTCCGGCTCATAAGACTTTCCAATTTTTGCTATTGTATTGATATAACCGGGATGATCGTAAAATTGGGAAATGATTTTTGTTTCGGGAATTACATACCATTTTCTCATTAATTCCATAGCCCTGTCAATAGCACTTCCACTGCTAGCAGAAGCATACTGAGGAAAAAGAGGTAAAATAATTACATTATGATAATGCTTTTTCTCCATTTCACTGATCACCTCAGGGAGAGAAGGATTTCCATAGCGCATGGCCAAGTGAAAATGAACTTCATCGCCAAATCCTTTTTGAACAGCATCTTTTAGTTGTTTACCGTACTCAATAAGTGGACTGCCCTTGTCGGTCCACAATTGTTGATATAAACGGCTTGAATTTCTGAATCTGAATGGCACAATAATTAGATTGACCAGAATCCATCTTCCAATCGCATTTATATCAATAACCCGGGGATCGTTGAGAAATTCTGTTAAATAGCGATAAACAGCTCTAGGGCTCGGATTATCAGGAGACCCTAAATTGATCAATAAAACACCAGTTCTTTTCTTCATCATTTTATATTCCTGAAACAAACAATCACATCACCAGCTTGTTCAGGATCAAATATGAATTGCTCTTTTTCCTGTTGCATCCAATGCCGCTTCTTTGAAAGCCTCCGTGAATGTTGGATGTGCATGACTGATTCTGGCTATATCTTCTGCGCTCGCCCTGAACTCCATGGCAACCACCGCCTCGGCAATCAAATCAGCCGCTCGTGGCCCAATCATGTGTACCCCCAGAATTTCATCTGTTTCAGCATGAGCCAGCACTTTCACTTGTCCGTCGGTATCCATACTGGCACGAGCTCTGCCACTAGCTTTGAAAGGAAAGGAGCCCGTTTTATAAGGTGTTTTCATTTCAATCAATTGTTCTTCAGTATAACCAACTGAAGCCACTTCGGGCCAAGTATAAACCACACCAGGAATAAGTAGATAATTGATGTGGGGATGTTGTCCGGCCATGTGTTCAGCAACAAACATACCTTCTTCTTCAGCTTTATGAGCAAGCATTGCGCCCCGAACCACATCGCCAATAGCATAAATCTCTGGCACCAAAGTTTGAAGGTTTTCATTTACCGCAATTCTTCCTCTTTCATCCGTGCTTAAACCGGCATTCTCAAGACCAAGTTTGTCGGTATAAGGCTTGCGACCCACCGACACCAAACAATAGTCACCCTCAAGAACAACTTCCTTACCCTTGCTATCATCGGCTTTCACCACTACTACTTTCGCCGCGCCAGTCACTTCTTTCACTTTATGGCTGAGATAGAATCTAACGCCCAGTTTTTTAAGCGATTTCAATAATTCCTTGCCCATCGTTTTATCCATGGTAGGAATAATAGCATCCATAAATTCTACAACACTCACCTGAGCGCCCAATCGGGCATAAACAGAACCAAGTTCGAGACCAATTACTCCACCGCCGATAACTATCAAGTGTTTAGGGACTTCTTGGAGCTCAAGTGCCTCAGTACTAGTGATGACGCGTTTTTTGTCGATTTTTATAAAGGGTAAATTGGAAGGTTTGGAACCGGTGGCAATAATCACTTTTGCAGCATTTATGACTTCAATTCCAGCTTCACCTTTATCAATTTGAATTTCGCTTTTGCTCTTGAATGAACCGTGACCATGAAAAACGTCGATTTTGTTTTTTACCATGAGGAAGTCAATCCCCTTCACGGTTTGATCAACCACATCACGTTTGCGGTTGATCATTTGTTTAAGATCTACCTCCAAATTTTTCAGCTTAATACCATGTGTTTCAAAGGTGTGCCCGGCATTATAATAATGTTCGCTAGAATCCAGAAGGGCCTTAGAGGGTATACATCCCACATTTAGGCATGTTCCGCCTAGGCGGGGGTAGCGTTCAATAATGGCCGTTTTCATACCCAATTGTGCACAGCGAATTGCCGCTACATATCCTCCTGGGCCTGAGCCAATAATAACTACATCGTAATTGCTCATGATATCTTATTAGATTATGCGCTCCAAATCTCCTGCAAAGCTCAAAGAATCGGAAAACGGCTGCAAGTTACAATTCATGATCCAAATCCTGTTCATTTACATACCTAAATAAGTCCCTCTCAGGCTTTTTTTTGTTTCTTTGTCCTTGGTTTTTCAGGTATAAGTATTGGATTTAATTAAGAGTACCTGATTGCTGAGCTTTATACTATGTGGACCATCCTTTCAAGTTTCATATTACGCCAAAGAATCCCAATGCTAATAGTACTCGCAGCTATTACGGGTTTCATGGCTTATCAATCTCAATTTGTAAAACTTACCTACAAGTTTGGCGGACTGCTTCCTTCTACAGATATCACACAGATTAAATATCAGGAATTTATCAATACTTTTTCGGAGGATGGAAATGTGATTGTTGTTGGCCTAGATGATCCGGCGCTCTATGAATTAAAGAATTTTCAGGCTTGGTATCAACTCGGAAAAGATCTCAGACAAGTATATGTTTCAAAAGACACTATTGCCAATAATCAGGAAATAAGCATTCAAAAATCGGCTGTTGATAGTGTTTTTTCTGTTGCTTGGTGCTACAATTTGTATAAAGATACTGCACAAACTAAATTCAGCTTTAATAAAGTTGTCCCTAAAATGCCAACTACCCAGGCAGAAGTTGATTCCATTCGGGAGGTGATTCACAGCTTACCTTTTTACGAAGGACTACTTTATAAAAAAGACGGGAATTCAAGTTTGATGATGGTGTTCGTAAATGCGAAGTTGTTCAATTCAGAGGGTCGTGGAAATTCTGTGGATCAGATCCTTGAAAAGGTTGATAAATTCAGCGAAGAAACCGGAATTGAACTGCACATTTCGGGCCTGCCATATATTAGAACGGTTATGATGAATAAAGTGAAAAAGGAATTAAACTTTTTCATTATGCTCGCTGCTTTGGTTTCAGCATTTCTACTGTTTCTATTCTTCCGAAATCTAAGTGTAGTCATTGTTTCGATGTCTGTGGTTGGCATGGGGGTATTTTGGTCATTAGGAATGATTGCTATGCTGGAGTATCCCATTAGTGTCTTAATGGCGCTCATCCCTCCTTTAGTTATTGTGATCGGTGTGCCAAATTGTGTTTATCTGGTAAATAAATACCACAGTGAATTTAAAAAACACGGAAACAAGGTAAAATCACTTACGCGGGTTATTCAAAAGGTTGGAAACGCAACTTTTATGACTAACGCAACCACAGCCATTGGTTTTGCAACTTTTATTTTCACTGATAGTGATTTGCTTCAACAGTTCGGCATAATTGCATCGGTGAACATTATGGCCGTATTTGTGATTTCGCTGATTGTTGTGCCAACCATTTACAGCTTTTTACCATCACCTGACAGAAGGCACGTGCGACATTTGGACCGTCGTTGGATTTATGTTGCCGTAAACAAGCTTGTGACTATTGTAACTGACCATCGAAAAGCAGTTTACATTTCGACCATTGCCTTTGTAATCCTTGGCTTATATGGCATAACGCTAATTAAAACAACAGGCAATATTGTTGATGATTTGCCTGATTCTGAAAGGGTAATTGCCGATCTTAAATTTTTTGAAAACCGGTTCAACGGTGTAATGCCATTTGAAGTGCTGATTGACACTAAAAAGAAAGGAGCGGCTACCAAACCTGCCATGCTGCAAAAGATAGATGAATTTCAAACGCTATTGAAGACCTATCCAGAATTTTCGAGATCAGTAAGTATCGTTGATGCTTCCAAATTTGCGAAACAGGCCTTCTACAATGGCTCGCCGGATCGATATGATTTAATCAAACGCAATGAACAAAGTTTCATTGGCCCTTACCTCAGAGGGGATTATGAAACGCAAGGGATTGACAAAACATTTATGGACTCCAGCAGGCAGATAACTAGAGTAACTGCACAGGTGGCCGACATAGGCACACTCGAAATGAGGGATTTACTGAATGATCTACGCCCGAAAGTTGATTCCATTTTTGATCCTCAAAATTTTGATGTTACTATAACAGGAACCAGCATAGTGTTTCTTGAAGGCACAACCTACCTGGTAAATAATCTTTTCACTTCGCTCCTGATTGCAATTATAGTAATCGCCTTTTTAATGGCTTTAATGTTTCGGTCAGCCAGAATGGTGATTATCTCATTGATACCCAATATGATTCCTCTCATTTTTACTGCCGGGGTTATGGGATATATGGGAATAGCCATTAAACCTTCAACTATTCTTGTGTTCAGCGTGGCTCTCGGGATTTCTGTAGATGACACCATACACTTCCTAGCCAAGTACAGACAGGAATTGAAAGTTTTGCAGTGGAATATCAAAGATTCTGTATTGCTCGCTGTGAGGGAAACCGGTGTAAGTATGATGTACACCTCCATAATCCTTTTCTTCGGTTTTGGCATTTTTGCGGCATCAGAATTTGAAGGTACTCAAGCACTAGGAATATTGATCTCCATAACTTTATTAGTAGCAATGTTCACTAACCTGGTATTGTTGCCATCATTATTGCTTTCTTTTGAGCGATATCTTACTACTAAAGCATTTGCTGAGCCTCTTCTGGTAATTATTGATGAAGAAGATGATATCGATTTAGAAGAATTGCAAGTGCGTCATGGAACTTTTAATAAAGACCTCTGATGAAAGGAATTATATTGGCTGGGGGAACCGGCAGCAGGTTGTTTCCACTTACCAAAGCGGTTAGTAAGCAATTGATGCCTGTGTATGATAAGCCCATGATTTATTATCCTCTGGCAACATTGATGATTGCCGGAATTCGTGAAATTCTTATCATTTCCACTCCTCATGACCTTCCGGGTTTTCAAAAGTTACTTGGTGATGGCTCTGATTTAGGTTGCGTTTTTCAATATGAAGAACAACCCGAACCTAAAGGACTTGCTCAAGCTTTTATAATTGGCGCATCTTTTATTGGCAAAGAAAAAGTTGCTCTCATTTTGGGAGATAATATATTTTATGGAAAAGGCTTTGGAAAAATTCTTCGTGAAAACACCAACCCTGATGGCGCTTTAGTTTACGCCTACCACGTGTCTGATCCTGAACGATATGGCGTTGTGGAGTTCGATGAAAACATGCAGGTAAAAAGTATTGAAGAGAAACCAAAGTTGCCAAAATCGAACTATGCGGTTCCTGGATTGTATTTCTATGATAATGAAGTTATCAATATAGCTCAAAATCTAAAACCTAGTTCGCGTGCTGAACTCGAAATTACAGACGTAAACCTCGAATACCTGCGAAGAGCCAAATTGCAAGTGTGCAAACTTGACCGCGGAACGGCTTGGTTAGATACAGGTACTTTCGCAACATTAATGCAGGCAGGACAATACGTTCAGGTTATTGAAGAGCGT
>JBDNHP010000221.1:0-5025 GCA_041688765.1 Flavobacteriales bacterium | reverse complement strand
TTGAATCGTGTTTTAGGCGGTGGATTAGTCCCTGGTAGTTTGACGCTTATCGGGGGAGAACCCGGCATGGGGAAATCAACACTTTTATTGCAAGTTGCGCTCAACTTACCCAACATGGTCACGCTCTATATTTCAGGTGAGGAGAGCGCAGAACAAATCAGGATGCGCGCCGAAAGAATAAATACCATTCCTGAAAATCTGCTGGTAATGTGCGAAACAGACACAGGCAATATTTTTAATGCCCTTCAAGATATTAATCCGGATATGCTGATTATTGATTCAATACAAACTTTGCACTCTCCACATGCAGAATCAGGTCCTGGAAGCATTTCACAAATCAGGCAATGCACCGCTGAGCTAATGAAATATGCCAAGGAAGGTGGTGTGCCTGTTATCTTAGTTGGTCATATCACTAAAGATGGTTCTATAGCTGGACCAAAAGTTCTGGAACACATGGTTGATACTGTATTGCAATTTGAAGGTGATCGCAATCATTTGTATCGTTTGCTTCGTTCGGTTAAAAACCGGTTTGGAAGCACCAATGAGCTAGGTATTTACGAAATGTTGGGCAATGGACTGCGTCAGGTAGATAACCCATCAGAGGTGCTCCTAAGTGAGCATGAAGTGCCTGTGAGCGGTATTGCTCTAGCCTCAACTGTTGAGGGCATGAGGCCTATGCTAATTGAAATTCAGGCTTTGGTGAGCACTGCAGTATACGGCACACCGCAAAGAACCGCTACGGGGTTCGATACTAAACGATTAAATATGTTGCTAGCAGTGCTTGAAAAACGCGCAGGATTTAGCTTATCAATTCGTGATGTATTTTTAAATATCACTGGGGGATTGCGTATAGAGGATCCGGCTATTGATCTTGCAGTGGTGAGTGCTGTTTACTCCTCCAGCAAGGATCTAGCAATTCCTGAAGGAACCGCATTCACAGGCGAAGTAGGCCTTAGCGGCGAAGTGCGAGCTGTAACGCGTGTGGAACAAAGAATTAGAGAGGCTGAAAAAATGGGCTTGCAGCGAATCTATTTATCGAGATACAATAAAGGATTAAAGCAAAGCGACTACAAAATTGAATTAGTGCACGTTGCAAAAGTTGAGGAGGTTTTTGCAAAACTTTTCTAGTCTTCAGAATCTTCGTCCTTCTTCTGTTTTCTAAGACCTTCCAAGAGGATCACAATTTCTCCTTTTGGCTCTTTTTTAGTAAAATGTTCAATTAATTCTGATGTGCTTCCACGAGCATATTCTTCATGGATTTTACTAATTTCTCTTACTACACATAACCTGCGGTCAGTTCCAATAAATTCAGCTATTTGTTCTATTGTTTTAATTAATCGATGAGGACTTTCATAAAAAATTATTGTTCGTTCTTCCTCCTTCAGATTCAAAAGTTTTTTCTGACGTCCTTTTTTGTGGGGAAGAAATCCTTCAAAAACAAAACGATCACATGGGAATCCCGAAGCAACCAAGGCAGGTACAAATGCAGTTGGGCCCGGCAAACACTCCACTTTTAGGCCCGCTTCAACGGCAGCTCTTACGAGTAAAAACGCGGGGTCTGAAATCCCGGGAGTACCCGCATCACTAACTAATACAATCTTTTGTCCTGAAAGCATTTGTTCAATAATGCGTTCAGTCATTCGGTGTTCATTGTGCTGATGAAAGGCGCTTAAAGAAGCAGTGATGCCATAATGATTAAACAATTTCCGGGTAACCCGAGTGTCTTCAGCAAGCACATGCTCAGCGCTTTTCAAGGTATCTAAAGCCCTAACAGTAATGTCTCCAAGATTGCCAATTGGCGTTGGAACCAATGTAAGATCCGCGTCCATTAAACGTGTCGTCTTTCGATTAGATTGATTAAACTTTCAACCAAACTTTCTTCCGCATCCCAAGATCTCGCCTGCTGTTCCTCAGCAAATAAACTCATGGCTTCATCAATGTCGGTTGCAGAATTAAATCGATCTATTGTGAGATCATAAGCAGATGAATCCCCGGAAAATAAGCCAGAAATAAATCCGAATTTCTGGTTGATTCCTATTGCTTTTCGGAGGTCTTCAATTCGTGATTTTCCCAATCTGTCAGCCAAACTAGACTCTTCTTTTGCAAGTTTATCATTAATGCTGCCTAAGCTTGTGGAATCAATCTTAGGTGATGGCTTTGGGGCCTGTACAAAAGCTAACGGCGCTTGCATCTCCTTTCCTAGCGATTCTGTTA
This sequence comes from Flavobacteriales bacterium, assembly GCA_041688765.1. Taxonomy (GTDB): domain Bacteria; phylum Bacteroidota; class Bacteroidia; order Flavobacteriales_D; family Sanyastnellaceae; genus JBDNHP01. Next base: position 2,811 of record JBDNHP010000221.1, on the reverse strand, counting down.
CAATCTCTTCCTGCACCTCTTGTATTTCAGTAATGTTAAATGCAAACAACGGAACCCTTTCTTCAGTAGGCGCCTCGGATAAATTCTCCTCTATGTATTCCTGAATTTCGGGTTGACTCTCATGAATATACTCGATAATTTCCATTTGATTAATTATTTCAGGCTCAGAAATAATGGCCTCTTGAGCCTTAATACTGTCATCATAAGCTTTATACCGCAGCACAACCAAACGCTCATACAGTTCCCTCGAGACTTCTGTTAATTCCTCTAGTTCAGAAACCGCCAAGGTTCCACTATCTAAACGATCGATGCCATTTTTTAGCTTGTCCAGAAGTTCATTCATTCCCATAAAACTCATATTTTCATTGATAATGACCACAAATGTAGTGAGGCTAAATGCTTCCTGAAACTTCTTTGCGAATTTTGACCGGCAAACTTTTGAATATCAGTGCGTAGCTGTGGTCTATCAACTCATTAATGAAGCTATCACTCAAAGAGCCATCATTATAAACCGAATTCCAATGTGCCTTACTCATGTGATAACCGGGTTGAATGGCCGAATATTGTTCTCTCAAATCAATCGCTCTTTCAGGATCACATTTTAAATTGACGTAATCGAAACTCTCTACATCAACCAAGGCATAGATTTTTCCTCCCACTCTAAAAACCAAGGTCTGCTGATCAAATGGGAAATCTTCTGTTGTTCCTTTAAGCGAAAGACAGTAGCTTCGAAGAGATTCTATGTTCATGGTTTTGAAGAATTAAGAAAGCGTGAAATTACTAATTCAAATAGAACACATGATTTCGGCGTTTAAGCCTTCTCTCAAGTATAACTGTAGTCGAAAAAAGCTAAACTCTTAAACCTTTGTTAAATTGCTCTGTTCTTAATTCATAAAAACAATCATTAGAAAATGTCCATTCAAAAGCCTTCTATAAATCCCGACTTCCCTATTATTGAAGAATTACGTCTTCGCTGGAGTGGCCGAGCTTATGATAGTAAACCTATTCCTCCTGAGGTCATTGGTAGTTTGTTTGAAGCCGCCAGATGGGCCCCTTCTTCATTCAACGAACAGCCTTGGAGATTTTTGGTTTGTGAGCGGGGAACCCCAGAATGGGAGAAACTAGCCAGCACCTTGAACTCTTTCAATTCATGGTCTAAAAACGCAGCATTGCTTGTTTTTGCGCTTGCCAAAAATTATCTTGACCACAATAACAATCCCAACTCTCATGCTTGGCATGATACCGGTTTAGCCATTGGATCATTGCTCGCACAGGCAACCAGGGAGGGCTTGAATGTTCATCAAATGGGCGGATTTAACGCGGCTCAAGCAATGGATTTAATGGAAATCCCAACAGGTTACGACCCTATTAGCATACTCGCCATAGGATATCGGGCAGATTCAGAAACGCTGGAAGAAACGCTTTACCTCAGAGAAATCGCCCCACAAAAAAGAATCCCACAATCAGAATTTGTTTTTAATAGAAAATGGGTAAATAATAAATAATTATCCCTTCTCAAAAGACACTTATTTAACCCTGCTTCTATGATTATTTAACATTTCACGCTATCCTAACCAGCATATTATATCATATTTTTATGCTCATGAAAACAGTAATTCATAAAGCCGAAAGCAGAGGTCATGCAAACCATGGTTGGCTCGATTCACACCACACCTTTAGTTTTGCCAATTATTACAATCCTGAGCGTATGAACTTTGGCGTTATTAGAGTTTTAAATGATGATTTTGTTCAGGGTGGTATGGGCTTTTCGAGTCATCCTCACAATAACATGGAAATTATTTCTATACCGCTGGAAGGTGAGCTTGAACATAAAGACAGTATGGGAAATATCCACACTATAAAAGCAGAAGATATTCAAGTAATGAGCGCCGGAACAGGAATATTTCACAGTGAATATAACCGCAACAAAAATGCGGCCTGTAATTTTCTTCAAGTCTGGGTTTTTCCGAATGAACAGGGCTTAACACCTCGTTACGATCAACAAAGTATTAACGGCGGAGCTCAAGATGAGTGGAACCAAATTCTATCTCCAAACGCCAATGATTCTGGGGTATGGATTCATCAAAACGCTTGGTTTCATATCGGGAAATTTAATCCGGAAAAAAGAATTAACTACCCCTTTAAAAGTCCCGGAAATGGGCTCTACATCTTCGTGTTGAATGGTGATGTGACGGTAGAAGGCTATGCCCTTTTATCCAGAGATGGCCTGGGTATGTGGGATATCAACAATATGGAATTGATCTCCAATACGGATGCACAAGTATTGATTATGGAAGTTCCTATGTCCTGATTAAATCACTTCCATATTCTTAGCTTCCTATATATATTCGCTCTATAGTATCAAACCTCAGAGCCAAAGAAAATCTACACATTGTTTTCTGGCTAATTAAAGATTTTGCTTGGCTTATGGATTTCAAGGTTATTGGAGTTTCAATGGCCATTCCAACCTTTTTATTGTTCTGTTGGTTGACTTATAAATTACGGCTCGATAGATCTGAATTATTTCACAATTTAGCAATCACATCCTGGATTTGCGGTAATTCTATTTGGATGTTTGGCGAATTCTACCTCAACGACAAGATCAGGCACATTGCCTTTCCATTTTTTCTGATCGGGCTTACAATAGTGGGCTGGTATTACATTAATTTGTTAAATGCTTGTCCGTAATTGTGCCACTGCGTAAATAGGTTACGTTCTGCCCACTGTACTTTGCTTGAAAATACTAGCATTATGACATTCGAGCAATTTATCAAACTGATTCCAAATGAATCAAAGGCAGTTGAATTTTGG
>JBDNHP010000220.1:0-4894 GCA_041688765.1 Flavobacteriales bacterium | reverse complement strand
TTTTATCATTTTTCAAAAACAAAGGTTCCATTCAATTAAGAATGAAACCTTCATGCCTTGCAGATTTATCCTGTTAGTCAGGAAAAATGATTTGACTTGATATTGGTTCCTTTTCTATTTTAACACTCAAAACCGGAAGTTTGGAATGATTTGCGACTCCTTCTGTTATGCTGCCTGTAAGCAGGTGCGCAATTCCTGTCCGGCCATGCGTTTCCATGGTAATAAGATCAGCACCTATGTGCTCGCTAAAGTGATGAATTCCGTCTTCTATTTTTGAATCATTGTAAATATTGACAGTGTAGTTCTGAAGATTAGTTCGGGAAATAAAATCCTTCATCAATCGATCGCTATACGGCGTGGTTTCGAAATTATTTGGAGTGTTCACTTTAAGAAGGTGAATTTTCGCGCCGAAAATATTGGCTATAGCTTGGATTTTATGGAAATTTCGGTCAGACTCTCCATAGAAATTGCTAGCAAAAACGAAATTTTGCGGATTAAAATCATCGTGTCGACTCTTAACGGTAAGAACCGGAATATTAGATGTGCGAATGATTTTTTCAGTGTTAGATCCGATGAACAATTCTTTGGCACCACTAGCCCCATGCGAACCCATCACTATTAGGTCTATTTCGTTGTTCGTTGCTTGCTTTGAAATAGATTCATAAACACTGTCAAACTGAATGAGTTCTATAACATTTACATCTTTTAGAAAAGGCTTTGCCAAGAGTTCTGCGAACTTTTTCTTCACCAATTTCATCACAAATAAACTTTCAGCAATGTCCTGATAAGATTCTATTGAAGTATTAGACTCGTAAGAAGGTATTTGAATGATGTGCATCAAATATAATCGTGAATCCGTTTTTCTGGCTATCGAAGCGGCCGTCTGAACGGCCATTTCTGCACATTCAGAAAAATCAGTGGGAACTAGTATCTTTTGCATAATATGTGGTTTATAATATCAAAATTAAATTAGTAAATCTCATCTAATCATGAGTATACACAAAGCCGAGTATGATAAATATCAGTTCTTTCCGGCAAGCTTGCGCAAGGCAGGTTTGTTTATAATCTTCAGCCTTCTGCCATCAATTTCAATAATTCCATCTGTTTTGAATTCAGAAAGAGTTCTAATTAGCGATTCTGTTGCTGTACCTACAATTGAAGCCAGATCTTCTCTGCTTATTTTGATGTCATCGCTTTCAGGCTCACTGTGATTTTCTTGCAAATCAATTAAGGCTTCTGCTGTGCGCTCCCTAACCGTTCCGTAGGCTAGTTTTAATAATCGCTCTTCCTTTTCAGTTACATTATTGGAAAGCATTTTAATGAATTTGTTCGCCACATCGCGGTTACGTGTAATGAGTGAAGTGAAATCCTCTTTCGGAATAATGGAAACTTCCGAATCTTCAATGGCAATTCCTGTTTCTTTGTAGAGACTAGCTTCCAGTAATGCAATATAACCCATGAACTCGCCCGGTTCGTACAAGTCGGTAACTAGCTCTTTTCCGTAATCATCGGTTTTAATTGCTTTCACTTTACCGCTATTCAAAAAATACAGTGAGTTGGCATTATCACCTTCAAAAAAAATGGTTTCTTTCTTTTTGAACGTGCGTTTCTTTCTGTCTTGAGATAAATCTTGCAGCTCTTTTAAGCCTCTGGCATTGTCCATAAAGCTATTTAAACCATCGCCATTGCCGGAATAGGGCGCCATAATTTGCTCTCTGCGTTTGAGCCTCATTTCTATTGTTTCGAGCAATTCAGACTCTTCAAATGGCTTGGTGAGATAGTCATCAGCACCCATGCTCATGCCCTTTCTAAAATCTGTTTTTTCAGCTTTTGCCGTGAGAAAAATGAATGGAATTCCGGAAGTCTTAGGGTGTTTGCTAAGCAAATGTAAAACCCCGTATCCGTCCAATTCTGGCATCATAATATCGCAAATGATCAAGTCGGCATACTGATTTCTGGCTAGCTCGACTCCAATCTTGCCGTTTTCTGCCGTAATTACTTGGTATCCGGCTAATTCCAGAATTTCAGCGGTATTTTCACGCACATCTTGATTGTCTTCAATCAACAATATTTTCTTCACCATAAGTCAAACGTTGCTGTATATCTACTATAAAGGTAGAACCTTTTCCTTCAATGCTTCTAAAAGTAATATTTCCATCCATCATCTCCACATATCTTTTTACAATATGCAGACCCAATCCGGTACCCTGAATGTTTGTTACATTGTGAGCTCTAAAAAAGCGCTCAAACATCCGAGATTGTTCAGCTTCGGGAATTCCCGCCCCCTCGTCTTCAACTTCAATATGTATTCTGCCCTTGCCTACATTGACTCTAAGCAGGATTTTTTTGTTTTCTGATGAGTATTTGATTGCATTACTCAATAGATTTACGAGAATAGTTCTGAGTTGATGTGGATCCAGAAAAACCAATTCTTCACCGGAAAATTCGAGTTCTAGTTTTTGTCCGGATTTAGTAATTTCTTGAATTTCGTCCAATGTGTCTTTCAAAAAATCTGAAATAGAGAACTCTTCTGAATGAGCAATTACTTTGCCCTCTTCCAATTTTGAAAGTGACAAAAAATCATTGAGAATTCCAGTGAGATTCTTCACGTTAGAGCGGATGCGATCTAAGTGTTTATCCCTTTTTTCATTAGGACTGTCAGCACTATATCGCGCTATTAAATCAGCAGAAGAAAGAATAGTGCTCAATGGGGTTCTGAATTCATGAGAGGCCATTGAAACGAAACGTGATTTCAGTTCGCTCAATTCCTTTTCTTTTTTCAATGCATTGCGCGCTTCCTGTTCTGCTTTTTTTAGCTGTGTTATATTTTGTTCAATAACTAAAATTTGTCTGATCATGCCATCAAGATCGGGAAGAGGTACACAATTCAGAATATAGCTTCCCTTCGGAATGGTAACTTCAAGACTCCTTTTCTGCCCTTCAAAAACGGTTTGAAGTTCAGTCTTAATGTAAGATCTGATTTCTGCTGGAAGATGTTTTAAATAATTGGTGCCAACTAATCGCTCACTGGTTATTCCTGCTTTGTATAAATCTTCACCTTCCACAAAAACATAGTCTAGTTTTTCGTCAAAAACGTTGATAGTTCCTTTAGGAAAATTCCTAGAAATAGCGCTATACAGGTTTTGGCTTATTTTGAGTTCTTTGGTGCGGTTTTCAACTAGCTCCTCTAGTTGTGCATTGAGGTCATGAAGTTTTTGTTCAGCCAATTTGCGAATGGAGATGTCTGTAATCATCGCCATCACAAAAGTTTCGTTCTCTTTGCTGAAATAATTCAGACTTACTTCTATAGGAAATGTACTACCGTCTTTTCTTTGACCTTTGAGATCGAGGTCTCCACCCATGCTTCTTTTGCGAGGGTGATGAACGTATTTTTCGCGATGATGGACGTGTTGTCCCCGACTTTCAGAAGGGATGAGGATTTCTATAGTTTGATTGAGCAATTCTTCATTGCTGTAAAAAAACAGTTCATTAATTCTTGGATTTACTAAGCAAATTTTACCCTGTTGATTAACGACAATTAGGCCCTCTGCAGCTGATTGAAACATGGTTTCAAGAAGCATAGCATTGTCGATCGAAGAATGTAGTGGCATGATTTTCCAAAGGTAGAAAAGCCTTTGGAAATATTCAGAGAATCTCTGCTACAACAAAAAAGCTGCCACCAATAAAAATCATGTCATCGCTGCTTGAGTATAGTCGAGCTGCCGTATATGCTTTAGCTACAGATTCATACGCTTCCCCTTTCAATCCGTATTGAGAAGCATGTTGCTGGAGTTCATTTGCATCTAAACCCCTAGGCAAATCAGGCTTACAAAAGTAATAGGAGGCCTTTTTAGGTAATAAAGCCAAAATAATCCCGGCATCCCTATCAGCCGACATACCAAACACAAAGTGAAGATCTTTAAAATTTTGCTTTTCAATTTCATGAACAACAGTTCTGATTCCAGCTTCATTATGACCGCAATCGGCTACTATCAATGGTTTTTCACCAAGAACTTCCCAGCGACCTCTTAAACCGGTATTTTTTCTCACCGAAGAAAATCCTTGTTGAATATGCTCTTCTTGAATGTTCCAACCAAGTTTGCGCAACACCTCTAAAGAAGTATAAGCGGTATTTCTATTCTCTATTTGAAACTCACCAGCCAAATCTGTTTTAGGAAGATTTTCGACCTTGTTTTGCGCGAGATAAACAGGGGCATTCAATTTTATGGCTTTGTGCTGGCAGACTTCCGAAGCATTTTCCAACATTGGTCCTAAAACGATAGGAACTCCGACTTTAATGATGCCTGCCTTTTCTGCTGCTATTAACTCAACGGTGGCACCGAGAAACTGCTGATGATCTAGAGTAACATTGGTGATGATTGACAATTCAGGCAGGACTATATTGGTGGAATCAAGCCTGCCACCCATGCCTGTTTCAATAATAGCAATGTCTACTTTTTCATCAGCGAAATAGCGAAAGGCCATGGCTACAGTGATTTCAAAAAAGGATGGACTAATGTTTAACTCCTTCCAGGTATCACGGTATTTGCCTACAAATGTTCCAACATAATCGCGATCAATTGGAGTTCCGTTAATCCTTATACGTTCTCTAAAATCTTTGAGATGCGGCGATGTATAGAGCCCGGTTTTATAGCCTGCTTCTTGAAAGGTAGATGCAATTAAATTAGAAACAGAACCTTTGCCATTAGTGCCTGCAATATGAACCGACTTGAATTCTTTTTCCGGATTTGCGGTCATTTTGGCAAGTGCAATCGTATTGCTCAAATCAGCGCGATATGCGGCAGCACCTATGCGCTGAAACATAGGGAGTTGACTGAATAGAAATGAAACGGCGTCTTCGTAGCGCATTAGCGCAATTTGAAGTTAAAGGTCA
>JBDNHP010000219.1:0-4745 GCA_041688765.1 Flavobacteriales bacterium | reverse complement strand
ACGAAAAGATGGATGACTACGATTTGGCTGTATTACTCAATGCCATTATCGAATGGAAACGTGGAAAAAGAGAGGGCGAAAAAGCCGTTCATGAAAACTACCTTAATAACAATCAGATATTGCGCAAACTCAAGATTGCCCTCTCACTAAAGGATGAAGACATGCTTTACTATTTGGAAGCTGCTGGCAGAATAATAAGTAAACATGAACTAAGCGCATTTTTTCGACATCCGGAGCAAGCACAATATAGAGAATGCCAGGATCAGATATTGAGGAATTTTTTACAGGGATTGGAGTTAAGTAAATAATCCGTTTTAAGCGATCAAATACTAAGTATTCATGTCTTAATATGCCATAAAAACTCAATTTATACCACAATTAAGTACTATATATTACACTATTTATATATTGATAAAAATACAATTCAAATAAAAGTAAAAAAATTCACTCATCACATTGAGCTACGAAATTCAAAATCCGTTTGTGCATTTCTTGATATTGTTTACTTTTGAATCACCACTATAAAACAACACTCAAATCCTATCCGCATGCAGAACAACTCATTTTTAGCATTTTCAATTGCATTTCTGTTATTAACTATTAGCACTTTTGCTCAAGAACAGGAAGTGCTTTGGTACGACTACCAGTCTGCAAGTGGTATTGAAATCCCTTATGGTATTGATTTAGATGCTGCAGGAAATATAATTATGGTAGGCACCTACAGTTCAGTAAGTTTAACTTTTGGTGATGTAATTCTGCAGAACAATGGGCTTAATGATCTGTTCATAGTAAAATACAATTCCGAAGGTGAGGTGCTCTGGGCAATAGGAGCTGGTGGCGATGGATCTGAGACAGCTAATAGCGTCAGTATTGACGGCTCAAATAACATCTATGTTGTTGGTGCATTTAGCAGCAATACATTCAGTATTGGGGAAATAGAACTAGTAAACAGCTCTGATACAAATTCTGATATGTTTGTAGCAAAAATCAGCAGTGATGGTATCGTTGAATGGGCTTTGGCAGTACTTGGTACGGATGAAGATGTAGCTTTAGCTGTAGCGGCTGAACCCTCCGGAGAATTTGTAATTTCAGGCTATTTCAGAAGTCTGGAATTGAACATTCAAAATATAACCCTTGAGAACTCTTCTACTAGTTCCGACGCTTTTGTAGCCAAATTTGATAGCAATGGCAACATACAGTGGGCAGAATCCTTTGGTGGGATAGATATTGAAGCTGCAACTTCAATTGCAATTGCTCCCGATGGAACAATTACAGCTTGTGGATATTTTAAAAGCTCTTTCATTGACATTGATTCATTTAATCTTCAAAATCAAAATCCAGGTTGGTCTTCAGATATTTTTATTGCTACATACGATACCAACGGCACTGTAAATATGGCCAAAAGATTTGGAGGGACCGGTGAAGATATTGCCACAGACATTAGCATTGATTCTAATGGTAATATAGTTATGGTTGGTGGATTTCGAAGTGAATTTATAGCTTTCGATAATGAAATTCTGGCTAGTGCATCGCCAGCATACGATGATGTATATGTCATTCGAATGGATGCTGCATCAAATGTTCTATGGGCAAAATCTCATGGCTCAATGAACTTAGATGTAGTTTATGGTGTATCAACAAATTCAAATGGAGATATTCTGATGTCCGGTGGATTTTCGGGTCCTGAAATAACTTTCGGTACAGAAACATTGATAAGTCAAGGTGACCAAGACATGTTCTTGCTTCAGTACAACTCAGCAGGAGATGTAATATGGTCTAACAGTTTTGGCGGAATATATATGGATTTTTTTACAGCAGTTGAATTCGGTAATAATGGAACGTTAGTGGTGGCTGGCTCTTTTTTGAGTGATGAAATAGTAGTTGATGGCAATTCGCTGAGTATTGGTGGATATGCAGATTACCTCATCATTAAAATGCAATATGCAGAAGTAGGAATTGACAACATAATTCTAAAAAAACATAGCCTGATCTATCCAAATCCATCCGAAGGAACATTGAATATTAAAGGTGATGATATCCAAGAAATTGCCATTTACGCTATCACAGGCGAATTAGTATTACTGAGTACAAATATTCTCTCGCCCATAATTGAACAAATAGATTTAAGTTCATTGTCCGCAGGCACTTACACCATACTTTGGAAGGATGGCCAATTTTGGAATCGTGATTTACTTGTATTAAACTAAAGCGCGATATTCCATTTTAATTGAAATGAATAAATGGCGCAATAATAATAATCTCAAATAAAACTTGAATTATGACCGAGATTTCAAACACATCCTGAACCATAGATCAATTCATTAAAGAAAGAATTGAAGATCAAATAAACTGGTACGATAAAAAGAGTACTGGGTATAAAAAGATCTACAATACACTGAGAATCGCGGAGATAGTTTTGGCAGCGCTTGTTCCATTTCTGGTAGGATATTCGAAAGATGACGCTCTCATTGCCTTTCTCGCAGGACTTTCAGGTGTGCTTATCAGTATAATTGCTGCCTCTCTCTTGTTATACAAATTCAAAGATCACTGGTTAACTTACCGCTCTACTTCTGAGACTTCAAAACACGAACTATTTCTCTTCAGAGGAGCTGCAGGTCCTTACAAAGGTCATCAGGATTTAGAAACTCTTGTTGCCCGTGTGGAGGGAATTATGCAAAACGAGAATTTGAAGTGGGTGGATTTTGCTTCTAAAGACGATATAAAATCCAAAACAGTGTCGTAATTCGAGTCTATAAAAATAGTTTTTGTTATAACAACTCAAAACTCACTAACCTATTTTTCAAAGCAAAAACCACCAATCCGGCGGTATTCTTTGAACCTGTTTTATCGAGTAAATTATTGCGGTGGCCTTCAACGGTTCGCTCACTAATAAACAGTTTTGCAGCCATCTGAGCATTAGTAAACTCTGTACAAATGTAGCTCAAAATCTCCTTTTCGCGCTTCGTGATTCCGTGTAACTTCAAATTTTCATTTATCTGAGAATGCATCATACTGCCCTTTCTCATCGCTTCTGCATACTCGCGATCAAGATAAAATCCATTAGAATAAATATTTTTGATTACAGTAAAAACTCTCTCTGGATTCTCATTTTTTTGAAGATAACCACTGGCTCCCAATTCGATCATTTTCACAATATAGGATGGCTCAAAATGCACAGATAATACAATCACAGGCAAAGCCGGATATTGAATTCTCAGCGCGATCATCGTATCAACACCATTCATCACAGGCATCTCCAAATCGAGCAAAACGATATTTGGATTAAGTCCAAATTCCAATTCATCCAGCAATTCCCTACCATTATTGCATTCCAATAAAACATCAAATTCTCCTTGTTCCTCCAATAGTGCCTTCAAGCCTTTTCGAAACAAAACCTGATCATCTACTATTCCTACTTTCAATTTCATACTCAATGATTAATACTAATCGGAATACTCATGCTTAAATACATTCCTTCATCATGCTCCACAACATTTTTCCAAGAATAAATTGCCTCAAGTTTTGTTAATCTGTTGGCAATGCTCCTCATCCCCAACCCATCATTGGAATCTGGGTTCAAGCCTCGACCATTATCCTTGTATATCAAAGACATGTTATCCATATTCTGACTTAAAATGATTTGCGCACTTGTAGCTCCTGAATGTTTAAGCGAATTATTACATAACTCCTGTATGATTCTATATATTGACAAAATCTTAGTACTTTGAAGAGCAATTTCCTTCTCACATTCAATGCTAAAACAGAGCTTGTCGTTGAGATTCAAATTTTCGACCATTTGCAATAAAGCAGTTCTCAAGCCAAAAAGTTCCAAAGAAGCCGGCATAATATTATAAGATATTCTTCTCAAATTATGACTAATTTCATGAATATTCTCCATTATTAATTTAGCATTCTGATTCTCATTATCATAATAATTTAACTTCTCTAATTGAAACCTTAAGATCGAAAGTTTTGTACCTATTTCATCATGTAAATCGGTTGCAAATCTCTTCCTTTCCACCTCCATAGCTTCAATCGTATAATCAAACAATTCTGTCTGATACTGCAATTCTCTCTGTTGAATGTACTGATTTTTAGCACTGATCCTTTTGTGGGAAACAAAGAAAATCAAAACTACAATAAGCGCAAGAAATAACATTACTGCTGACGCGCCTATTAAAAATATTAATATTTCTGAATTCTCCTGTAATTCCAAAATGAAAAAGTATATATTAAATAATAAATCATACATAGATACAGGTGCACGGTCCACAAGAGATTGACTGCGTATGCACCTATTTTTTCTATCAGAAAATTAACAGAAAAGAAAGTAATAATACCTGCACTAAAGTACAGAAGCAGAGCACAGGAGACTATATGCATGGGTCTGATTTTCTCCAATTCCTGACTTCCATTATTTTGAATAAGGAACAAAATGGAAAATACAATTAATAAAAGAGACTCTAATCCTCGTGCAAATGAATTAAATGAGTTCAAATCCTGAATAAATACAGAATTAATCAAGCTAAATCCAATAAAAAATGGAATACTATATAGGATATACTTAGCTAAAATTGAATTTTCAAAACCCCAATAGAAGCATAATGCAAAGATGAGATACTCTTCATTCACATAGTAATGAAGCAGCCACAAATTTGAATTGCCCTCTATTGCCATTTGCGCCGCTGCCAATTCAACCACAAATGCTACTAATAGATGCAGCAAAAGCAGCTTTTGAATTCTGT
>JBDNHP010000218.1:0-2006 GCA_041688765.1 Flavobacteriales bacterium | reverse complement strand
TAACATTGGATGCATGCATCATGGATGAATTCGGTAATTGTGGTAGCGTTGCTTCTTTGGAGTATATTATTCATCCTGTTTCTGTTGCTAGAAGAGTTATGGAGAAAACTCCCCATGTGATGCTTGTTGGTGCCGGAGCACTTCAGTTTGCACTTGAACAGGGTTTTAAAAAGGAAAATCTATTGACTCCTTCCTCAGAAAAAGCATGGAAAGAATGGCTTAAGACTGCAAAATATAATCCTGAAGTAAACGTAGAAAATAGACTTTTCAGTCCGGCGAAACTTCCCGGAAATCAATTCAATCACGATACCATCGGTATGCTGGCAATAGATGCTGCAGGGAATCTTTCTGGTGCCTGTACAACCAGTGGCATGGCCTACAAAATGCATGGGCGTGTAGGTGATTCACCAATTATTGGCGCAGGACTTTATATTGACAATGAAGTTGGAGGCGCAACATCTACCGGTGTAGGTGAGGAAGTGATTCGAAATGTAGGAAGTTTTTTAGTGGTTGAACTGATGAGACAGGGGTATTCACCCGATGAAGCCTGCAAAGAAGCAGTCATGCGAATTATCAGGAAGAAACCTGAAACTGCCAAACAAATTCAAGTAGGTTTCCTTGCCTTGAACAAAAAAGGTCAGTTTGGCGGATATGCCATTCAAAAAGGTTTCAGTTTTGCAGTATGTGATCAAACTAATCAAAAGCAATTAATTAAGTCGCCCAGTTATTATTAAGCAAAATATTGATGAGGACATGGTTTGAAAACAAAAGCAGCACAGAAAAGGATATGCTACAGCTCCTCAAAGCCTACAAGGAGATCATTGATATTAATGCTATTTGTTCAGTAACAGACCCCGATGGGAAGATAATTTATGTCAATGATAAATTCTGTGAAATAAGTAAATTTACCAGAGAAGAATTGCTTGGTCAGGATCATCGGATTGTTAATTCAAATTATCATCCTTCTTCAATGTTTAAAGAACTTTGGGACACTATAAAAAGTGGAAAAGTATGGCGCTCGGATGTAAAGAGTAAGGCAAAGGATGGCACATTTTTCTGGCTCGACAGCACAATTGTTCCTATTCATGATGATAATGGGATGATTATAGAGTATTTCTCCTTGCGCACACCTATAGACAACAGGAAGAGGATTGAGGAAGAACAGAAAGAATATGTTAAAAATCTGGAAAAAATGCTGTTTATGGTATCACATGAAGTAAGGCATCCGGTTTCTCAGATTTTAGGTATAGTTCAGCTTCTTCAGGACGCTGATTCTTTAAATGCAGAAAGTTCAGAGTTGATTAGCATCCTTAAAATTTCTGCTGCAGATCTTGATTTATTTACTAAAAAGCTAAGCTCTTTTATGCATGATTTGAGGCCAGAGTCCGATAGTAGTTCTGATTCAGGCTGGACTCAAAGCAAATAATTCAATTTCCCATGTCGTATAAACTCGAAATCTGCGTTGGAACCATAAATTCAGCTTTGATCGCACAAGCGTTCGGAGCCGACAGGATTGAACTTTGCGATAATCTTGCTGAAGGCGGTACCACACCCTCTTATGGTATGATTGTAAGGTGTAAAACTCAACTTGAAATCCCCTTTTTCCCAATTATCCGTCCGCGTGGAGGTAATTTTGTGTACACCAATGATGAATTTCAAATAATGCGGCAAGATGTACTCTGTTGCAGGGAAATGGGTTGTGAAGGTATTGTAATCGGGATGCTTAAAAAGGATTCTACAATAGATATGGAAAGATGTGCTGAGCTGATAAGCCTGGCCGGCGAAATGGAGATCACTTTCCATCGGGCCTTTGACCGTTGCACCTCATTGGAAAGGTCACTTGAAGACCTTGTTGAGCTTGGATGTAGCCGGGTATTGACTTCCGGAGGGAAGGAGTTTGCCCCTGATGCAACCGAAAAATTAAAATCCTTGGTTAGACAAGCAGGATTCAGAATCCAAATTATGCCCGGATCGGGAATTACCCATCGTAATTTACAGAAAATGGC